>JASFZG010000047.1:0-7209 GCA_046055745.1 Flavobacteriaceae bacterium
GCTCCAGCCTTAAAACATTTATCTACATAACTTTTATAAATATCTCCCATTCTTGGAACTTTTGCCATGGCATCTGCTTCCACTAATTCAGGGTTATTAAAATAAGCTTTTACTGTAATTAAACTATTTTTATAAGAAGAAATTCGAGAATATACCTGTTTGTATTTATAGATGTCTTTATCTAAATGCATTTCCTTAATCACAGCACGAATTACACTTTGCGAGTCTTGCGTATCATAAATGGTAAAATTGGAAGGGTAGCCTAATTTATCAGCTTCATACCGAAGAATTTTTGCAAAAACACTATGAAAAGTTCCCATCCATAAATTTTTAGCCTCACTCCCACCCACAATTTTTGAGATACGTGTTTTCATTTCACGCGCTGCTTTGTTGGTAAAAGTTAAAGACAAAATATTAAATGGGTCTACGCCTTGATGCATTAAATGAGCAATTCGGAAAGTTAACACTCTCGTTTTTCCTGATCCGGCACCAGCAATAACAATCATTGCGCCATCTTTTTGTAAAACAGGAGCTAATTGTGCTTCGTTAAGTTGTTGTAAATATTCTTGCAATTTTATGGTGTTTTATTCTGAAGAATTTCGATGTGAAATTAAAGAAAATACCAATACAAATTTTATGCTTTTAGACTATTTATAAACAGTAGTATTTATTTTCATATTATTAAAATTTGAATATCTTTATCTAAACTTTAAAGTATAATGGATAAAATTTTAGAAATCACCTCAATTCTACCTTGGTGGGGCTGGGTTTTTGTTGCACTTATCTTAGTAGCAATTAGAGATGTATTACAACCAAAACATACCATCAGTCATAACTTCCCAATAGTAGGGCATTTTCGATTTTTATTAGAAAAAATCGGACCTGAACTTCGGCAGTATTTAGTTGCCAACAATCGTGAAGAACTTCCTTTTAACCGTATAGAGCGGGGTTGGATTTATGCTTCAGCAAAACACGAAAATAATTACGAAGGTTTTGGAACAGATCGAGATATATACGCACACCAGCATATTTTTATAAACAATGCGATGATGCCATATAAAATCGGTAAAAACCATCCAAATGTTAAAGATCATTGCTTCCTACCTTGTGCCAAGGTGATGGGTGTTTATAATAAAAGGGAGAAACCATATCGTCCTGCTTCCGTAATTAATGTGTCTGCTATGAGTTTTGGATCTTTGTCTGCAAGGGCGATAGACTCATTAAACAAAGGAGTTAAAATTGCTGGGGCATACCATAATACTGGTGAAGGTGGATTATCTCCATATCATAGTAATGGTGGTGATGTTATTTTTCAGATAGGAACTGGATACTTTGGTGTAAGAAATAATGATGGTAGTTTTTCGATGGAAAAGCTAGTAAAATTAGTAGAAGACAATCCCTTTGTTAAAGCTATAGAAATTAAGCTTTCTCAGGGTGCAAAACCTGGAAAGGGTGGTGTGCTTCCAGGTGCTAAAATCACTAAAGAAATTGCAGATATTCGCAACGTTGAAATGGGTATTGATGTCATTTCTCCTCCAAGTCATAAAGCATTTTCTAATGTTACTGAAATGATTGATTTTATTGAAGAAGTTGCTACTAAAACAGGATTACCTGTCGGAATTAAAGCAGCTATTGGCAAATTAGATCAATGGGAAGAATTAGCAGATTTAATGATAGACACCAATAAAGGTCCCGATTTTATTACGGTTGATGGTGGTGAAGGGGGAACAGGTGCAGCACCACCAAGTTTTGCAGACCATGTTTCTTTACCTTGGGTTTATGGTTTTAGTGATTTATACAAAGTTTTTAAAACCAGAAATATCACCGAACGTATTGTATTTATTGCCAGTGGAAAATTAGGTTTCCCTGCAAAAGGAGCTATGGCATTTGCAATGGGTGCCGATTGTTTAAATGTTGCTCGAGAAGCTATGATGAGTATTGGTTGTATTCAAGCGCAAGTATGCCATACCAATCGTTGTCCGAGTGGAGTTGCAACTCAAAGCAAATGGCTTCAACGAGGGATTAATGTTCCTTTAAAATCTGAAAGATTAGCTCAGTATTTTAAAACTTTCAGAAAAGAATTTATCGAAATTACACATGCAGCTGGTTATGAACATCCTTGTCAGTTTACGATGAATGACATTGACGTCAACGTTGATGATCATTATCTTTCAAAAGAATTAAGCAAAACATATATGTACGAAAAAACACCTGTGCCTTATAGTTCTATGCAAGATTTGGAGGATTGTGTTTATTTGGGGGGGAAATCAATTAAATAATATATTGTACAATATAATTAAACAAACTAAGTTTGCTTTTCAAATAAATTTCTATGGAGGATGCTACTCAAATTATTAGTTATTTTGCTTATTTATTACCTGCAATTGTAGTGGGGCTTGTAGCCTATTTTTTTTTTAAAGGACATACTGCTAATGAAGAAGGTAGAAGACGTTATTTAATACAGAAAGAAGCACAAAAAAACATCATTCCAATAAGGTTACAAGCTTATGAGCGTTTAACACTTTTTTTGGAACGTATTGACCCTAACAAACTTTTACTACGTGTAAAACCTCATTCTGAAGATCTTCAGAAATATGAATCCTTACTTATTCAGAATATAGACAATGAATACGAGCATAATTTAGCACAACAAATTTATGTCACTCCAGAATGTTGGAATTTGATAAACGCTGCTAAAAACGCAACTATTCAAGTGATACGGCAAGCTTCTATGAATGAAAAAGTAGATGATTCGGATAAGTTAAGAGCTTTTTTACTAAATCATTTTATGGGAGAAGTTACTCCATCACATAAAGCCTTGATGTATGTAAAGAAAGAAGTTTCGGAGCTATTTTAAATAAATTATAAGTTTTTAAACTTTCAGGTTTATTCCTTGATCTCGTTTAACTCCAAATTTTTACTCTTAGCAAAATTGAAGCCTTGCTCCCACCATTGATGCATCTTCTCTTTATCGAAAATTAATGAATTGGTTGTCAATACTGTTGGTGTATAATATAAATTGATAATTGTGTTATTATTTGTTGCTGCAAATTTTCCAATACGAATATTCTGTTTTTCAATTCTGTCTGCCATGTAACCATGCATATTAGTGATTAGAGAAAAAACATTTTCTGATGGCATTCTATTTAAATGAGTAACTTCTGTATCCAAGACAATCACATCGATAGTTGTAGCACCTTTTTTTATAGCTTCTTCAATTGGAACCATACTTCCAAATCCGCCATCGGCATATTCACAACCTTCTTTTTTAACCAAACTCATAAAGGGTGTATAATTACATGATATCCAGATCCAATCACAAAAATCATTATAACTAAAATCGTTAATGGACTTATACTCTACTTGATTTAAAGATAAATTGGAAACTGTCACAATAATTTCTTTTTCACTATTTTTTAGTTCTTCAAATTCTTTAATATCAATTGCTTTTGAAATCAACTTACGCAAGTTTTTACTCTCACCAAAAGTTTTCCTTCCGCTGATAATATTTCTGAAAACATTAAAATGGTTAATCCCAATCTCCATTTTACCATGTTTTTCTTTCTTAACGGTAAATGGACAATTACTAAATATACTCCTTTGATCTACAGAAGTATAAATTTCTTTTATTTTTTGAGTTTTATTAAGTGCTAAATGCGTAATTAAAAGACTTCCGGTGGAAGTGCCAACAAACAAATCATAGTTATATTGCAGCTCTTCAATTAAATATTGAGCAACTCCACCTGCAAAAGCTCCTTTGCTTCCTCCTCCAGATATTACTAATGCTCGCATATTAAGTTTTAAATTATTTGATAATTCTTTATTTTTCAGCCATAATTCTATTCAAAAAATTAGACGATGGCTCATCTAAATCCTTTCCTATTATTAAAAACTGACTTTTATAATCTTCATTTTTTAATAACGTTTTTAATATCACTCTCGATGATTTACTAAAACGCCAATAGTGATGTTGACAAGCATCTATAAGGTTTACAAGTGATTCTTGATCCCATAAATCCATATAATTGAGATAATCTAATGCTTTTTCACGAACATTATTTCCGTAGCTAGGAGAAGTATATTGCTTTAATTCATTTATATATATTCCTTTTTCTGAAATGTTATAATCTTCAGTTATCAATGCTAAAAACAACCAAAATTGTCGAATATTTTTATCTTGAAATCCAATAACACCATCCATTTCATCCAAATATTTAGCCTTATTTTCTGAAAAATTCACCCATAAATTCCCTAATGCAGCTTCTTGGGTTACATAGGAATTATCATGTAAAAGTGATTCATATTCGTTTTTTAATTCTTTCGGAATGTCGGTGAGTGATAATGCAATCGCCTGTCTTACATATACATTATTACTCTGAAACGCTTTTTTATAAAGTGGTACAGACATCGTTATAGGTTCATTTTCTAATTGATAAACGGCCTCTTGACCAATAAAATCATTAGGCATTGTCAGCGCATTGTTTAACTCTTTTAATTTTAAACTTATTGGTGTCTCTCTTAAAGCTGAAATTTTAAAATAATCATTGATAAAAGAAGATTTAATTAACGATTGATACACTTGTTCTGCTTTAAAGGCACTTTGTTGCATCCAATCTTTTTTGAAATCTTTTAACTCTGCTCCATAAACCAATTCTACTTCAGATAAAAAATCGTTTGTAGTTACGTTTTGAAATTTATTTTTTTCTAAATAGTTTTTTACTGAAGTATTGAAAACATTATCCCCAACTTTCTCACGTAAAATATGCAATGCCCAAGCTCCTTTTTCATAAAATGTTAAGGAACTAGCTTTGGGATTGGTTAGAGACTCCCCTTTTCCTTCTTCGCTTAAAGATTTTAATTGTTCAGCAGACTGAAAAAGTTTCCAATAATAATAGTCTTCGCCAAAAATTTCTTTTTCAGCTAAAAGAGCATAATAGCTTGCAAAGCCTTCGTGAAGCCAATGATGTTCGCTAGTGGTTTCGGTAACCAAATTCCCAAACCATTGATGAGCTAATTCATGAGCATTTACATTTACATAATTTCGGTCTACAAATCCAATTTCGTCCACTATAAAAGCATCTGAGAAAAAAGTGGTGGTTGTGTTTTCCATACCTGCGTACATAAAATCTTTAACAGGTACTTGCTTGTAATTCTGCCAAGGATACGACACTCCTATTTCTTTTTCAAGGAAATCGAAAATTTGTTTTGAATATCGGTAAGTAGCTTCAAATTTCATGGAATCCTTTGTAGGATAATATAATTCAATTGGAATTTTATTAGCAGATGCAATCAAATTAAATTTAAAATCCCCAATAGCAAAACCTACCAAATAGCTTGACATTGGACCGTTCATTTTAAATTTCCAAATGTTATAATTTAAATTTTTTATGACCTCTATTAATTTCCCATTGGCAATTACTGTTTTATTATTTGGAACTTTATACGAAATTGAAAATATTATTTTATCATTCATATCATCCAAACTCGGCAACCAATTGGAAGTGTATTTACCTTGCCCTTGCGTCCATATTTCATTATCAATAAAATACAATGCCTTTTTTGGAAATACTTCATAATTAAATGAAACAGTATAGGTTTTGTTAGGTTTGAAACTTGATACAAACCAAATTTTCTTATTCTCAGAAGTAATTTTTATATTGTTTTCAGAATTTATTTTTTGTAGAATAATTCCAACACCATCTAAATAAATTGAATCACATTTTTTCTTTACTTTAAAAGTGTATGTCACATTTCCTTCAACGTTTTTATTTATTAATGAAGGAGTTATAATTCCTTCAACACTAATAAAATCAACTATTTCAGTTTGCTGACTGAAACTAAATCCAAAAAATAAAAAAATAAAGAGTTGGGATAAAATTCTCATTAATTTACATAATTTGATGCATTCCAAAATACAAAAAATATAGTGAATATCTATTAAAAATTCAAAATGCATTCATAAGAATTTGTATTTTCGTTTAATATATTAAGCAAGTTATTTTTTTTAAATAAAACGAAGGTTAATAGCGAACAGTATATGACTGATAAAAAACAATAAGTATTGAAATATGAATTCTAATTTCTTTCAAACTCCCATTGATTACTTAAAAGGTGTCGGTCCAAATCGGGCTGATTTACTAAAAAAGGAGTTAGGAATTTTTACATTTCAAGATTTAATCAATCTCTTTCCAAATCGATATTTAGATCGTACCAAATTTTACAAAATCAATCAATTACAGCGTACTTCTGCCGATGTTCAAATTATCGGAAAGATTACCCATATTAAAATGGTGGATCAAAAAAGAGGAAAAAGATTGGTTGCCACTTACCAAGATGAAAATGGAAAAATGGAATTAGTTTGGTTTAGAGGTCATAAATGGATCAAAGAAAGTTTAAAACTAAATGTTGCTTATGTGATCTTCGGAAAAACAAATTGGTTCAACGGATCATTTTCGATGCCACACCCAGAAATGGAATTGCTTACTGAATACGAAAAAAGTTTACGTCCAGTTATGCAACCTGTGTATCCTTCTACTGAAAAATTAACTGCTCGAGGAATTACAAATAAGGTAGTAAATTCTATGATGCAACAACTGTTTTTAGAGGGTAAAAATAGTATGGTTGAAACCCTCTCAAAATCACTCCTAGAAACACTAAAATTATTACCTAAAAAAGAAGCGTTATTAAACGTTCATTTTCCGCAAAATCAAGCTCTTTTAGCGAAGGCTCAATACCGACTAAAATTTGAAGAATTATTCTATATTCAGTTGCAATTAATTCGGAAGAATTTACTTCATAAAGCAAAAATTAAAGGCTATCCTTTTAGTCGAGTAGGGGAGAAATTTAACACCTTCTTTAAAGAACATTTACCCTTTGATTTAACCAACGCACAAAAACGAGTTATCAAAGAAATAAGAAGTGATTTAGGTGCTAATGCTCAAATGAACCGCTTACTACAAGGAGACGTAGGTTCTGGTAAAACTATTGTCGCCCTAATGTCAATGTTAATAGCAATTGACAATGGTTTTCAAACTTGTTTAATGGCGCCTACTGAAATTTTGTCAGTACAACACTACAATGGCTTATTGGATTTATGTAAAGATCTGAAAATCAGTATTTATTTATTAACTGGCTCAACTAAAGCTTCAGATAGAAGAATTATACACGAAAAACTCGAAAATGGAGAAATAAATATCCTAATTGGCACCC
>JASFZG010000048.1:0-6545 GCA_046055745.1 Flavobacteriaceae bacterium
GGAGGATTTATTCCTGAAGAAGATATGGGTTACTTTTTTGTAAATGTGCAATTACCAAATGCAGCTTCCATTCAACGGGCTGACGTTGTTACCAAACAAATTGAACAGTTACTTATAGATGTTCCTGAAGTAGAATTTATAACCACAGCAACAGGGTATAGTATTTTATCTGGCGCAATGGTGGCAAATACAGGTTTCCTTTTTGTTTCTATGAAAGATTGGTCTGATAGAGACCGTACCGCAGAAGAAGTGATTTTAGATGTAAATAAAAGATTGATGTTTGGAATAAAAGGAGCACAAGCTTTTGCTTTTGGTCCTCCTGCAATTCCTGGTTTAGGAAACGGTTCTGGATTTAGTATGATGATTCAAGACAAAGGAGGAAATAATCCAGAATACCTTTCTACTAACTCAATGAAATTTTTAAAAGCTGCTAATGCGCGACCAGAAATTGCAAGAGCAAGTACTACATTTCAAGCATCTGTTCCACAACGATTTTTAGATATTGATAAGGAAAAAGCATTAAAATTAGGGATTAATTTAAACGATTTATACACTACCATTGGTTCTTTTATGGGAGGTGCTTATGTAAATGATTTTACTCGTTTTGGACGATTATATAAAACTTATATTCAGGCAGAACCAGCATATAGAGTTGATGAAAAGGGAATAAATAAATTTTTTATAAAGAACAATAAAGGGGATATGGTACCGCTTTCTACGGTGGCAACGGTAAAACCAATATCTGGACCAGATTTTACAACTCGATTTAATTTATATCGTTCGGTAGAAGTTACGGGTGCACCAGCTGAAGGATACACCTCTGACGATGCCAGAAATGCTTTAAAAGAAGTAGCTGCAGAAACACTACCTACAGATATGGGTTATACTTGGAATGCAATGTCTTTTCAAGAAGAAAAAGCCTCGGGATCATTAGGAGTAATTCTTACTTTCTCATTAATTTTTGTCTTTTTAATATTAGCAGCTCAATATGAAAGTTGGTCGTTGCCATTTGCAATTTTAATGGGAACTCCTTTTGCAATTTTTGGAGCATTATTTGCGCTTTGGGTAGGAAGATTGATCAGTCCAACATTCGAAAATAATATTTTCGCTCAAGTATCTTTTGTAATGCTAATTGGAATGGCAGCCAAAAATGCCATATTAATTGTTGAATTCGCTAATGACGAATTTAAAAAAGGAATGAGCTTATTTGATGCGGCAATGGCTGCAGCAAGGTCAAGATTTAGACCTATATTAATGACCGCTTTCTCATTTATTTTAGGAGTTTTTCCTTTAGTACTTGCTTCAGGATCTGGTGCAGAATCTAGAAAAGTAATGGGTATGGCACTCCTTGGCGGAATGTCACTAGCCACATTTTTAGGAGTATTTATGTATCCAATGCTTTTTGTCTTCGTTGGGAAAATTGCAGGGTATGAAAAGAAACGAGATCAAGAAAAGTTAAATGAAGTAGAAACGTCAAAAAAATAGAAATGAAGATGAAAGTATATACTTATATATTATTGTTGGTTGGCGTTGTTTTGGTACAGTCTTGTAAAGTAGGTCCCAATTATCTTCAGCCAGAAGAAAAAACGTCTGAAGAATTTAGATTTTCACAACAAAATACCGATAGTATTATCAATTTAAAATGGTGGGAGATATTTGACGACCCTGTTTTAGATACCTTAATTGTTATCGCGTTAAAAGAAAACAAAAATCTTTTAATTGCTGCAAGTAGAGTTGAGCAAGCAAGAGCTAATTCTGGTTTTACTAAAGCAGATATGGGGCCAAAATTTGGTATAACTGCTGGAGCTACTCGTGGAGATATGCTAGGTGCTTTGCATTTTGACCAACCTTCCAATGCATATACTACCTCAGCAGTTGTGAATTGGGAATTGGATTTTTGGGGAAAATACCGAAGAGGAAACGAAGCAGCTCAAGCAGAACTATTAGCTTCCTTTTACGGAAAAAGAGCCATCGAAATTGCATTAATTAGTGAAGTGGCTAACAATTATTTTGAGTTGATAGATTTTAAAGCACAGTTGAATATTTCAGAACAAACTTTTGCTTTGCGAGATAGTACGCTTCAGATTATACAAGCAAGATTTGATGAAGGTTATACCAATATTATTGATGTAAATCAGGCACAAATTCAAAAGGCAATTGCTGAGGTTTCTATTCCGCAGTATAAAAGAGCCATTGCTTTTACAGAGCATAATTTAAGTATTTTATTAGGCAAGACACCTACAGAAATACCAACCTTAAAATCATTACAAGAGTACGATTTACCGGAAGAAATTCCATCGGGAATCCCTTCAGAAATATTACAAAGGCGACCAGATGTCTTAGAGGCTCAAGAGTATTATCGGGCTTCAAATGCTAGAATTGGAGTAGCAGAAGCCATGCGATTTCCGTCAATAAGTTTAACAGGAATGTTGGGTTTAGGGTCTTCAGATTTATCAAGTTTGGTTTCTAACGGACTTGGATGGAGCGTTGGAGCTGGGTTAGTATCACCATTGTTTGAATGGGGAAAAAACAAAAAAAGAGTGGATATTGAACGAGAACGAGCATTGCAATCGCTTCTTATTTACGAAAACACCGTTTTAAATGCTTTGATGGAAGTGGATAATTCTTTGATTGAATTAACTACTTTGAAAGAAGAACTGAATGCTAATAAAAAGATGTTAGATGCGGCAAGCAATGCAAGTTATTTATCAAGAGAAAGATATTATCAAGGAGTAACTAGTTATTTGGAAGTGATAGAAAATCAACGGGTAGAGTTTGATGCACGTTTGGCATATTCAGATAATTACCAACGTTTATTGAATGCTTATGTAAACTTATATAAATCTTTAGGTGGCGGTTGGATTTCGCAAGAAGAAATAGATAAATACGCACAACAATTAGCCGATGAACAAGAGGTTGATGTCTCTACAATCGATAAATCTCAACTTTTTTATGAAGGACAAATAGTTGATTTAAAACTAACTCCTGAGGAAAAGCAAGCTAGAAAAGACAAACAAAAAGCACAACGAAAGGCAGATAGAGAACGTCGTAAACAGGAAAGAAAAAATAAATAATTTAAGCTTTGACAAAGTTTTGAACTTTGTCAAAGCTTAAAAAGAATAGTTTATTTTTGCATCTTAATATTCCAAAAATAATGTTCGAAAATAAAAACACTTCAAAAACCAGTATTTCAGAATTAGGAGAATTTGGTTTGATAGATCATCTAACTAAAAACTTTAAAATAAAACACGAGTCTACTGTAAAAGGAATTGGTGATGATGCTGCGGTTTTAGCTTGTAATTCTGATGAAGAACTAGTCGTAACTACAGATTTACTAATTGAAGGTGTACATTTTGATATGAGTTATATGCCGCTTAAACATTTAGGTTATAAAGCGGTAGTTGTAAACCTTTCTGATGTTTTTGCAATGAATGCGGAAGCAAAACAAATCACCGTTTCTATTGGAGTTTCAAATCGGTTTCCAGTAGAAGCTTTAGAAGAATTATACGAAGGAATTTATACTGCCGCAAAGTTCTACAATATTGATGTTATTGGAGGAGACACTACTTCTTCTAGAACAGGATTGGTTATTAGTATCACAGCTATCGGTACCGTTTTAAAAGGAAAAGCAGTTTATAGAAATACTGCAAAAGAAAGTGATTTATTGGTAGTTACAGGCGACTTAGGAGCAGCTTATTTAGGGCTTCAGATCTTAGAAAGAGAGAAAAAAGTATTTGAAGTAAATCCACAATCACAACCCGATTTAGAAGCTTATACTTATTTAATAGAGCGTCAATTAAAACCGGAAGCGAGAAAAGATGTTTCAGGATTACTGTCAGGTTTAGAAGTGATTCCGACTTCAATGATTGATATAAGCGATGGGCTTTCTTCAGAGATTTTACACATCTGTAAGCAATCTAAAGTAGGTTGTAATTTGTATGAAGATAAAATACCCTTGGATCAACAAGTGATTTCTACTTGTGAAGAGTTTAAATTAGACAGTACCACTATAGCTTTAAGTGGAGGCGAAGATTACGAATTGTTATTTACGGTAAAAATGGATGATTTTCCTAAGATAAAAGGGAATCCAAATTTTAGTATAATCGGTCATATTACTAAGGAAGAAGAAGGAGTAAATTTAATTACTCGTGGTAATGAAAAAATTCCTTTGATAGCAAGAGGTTGGTCTTCTTTTGAAGAAGAAAGTGAAAATTAGGAAACTCTTTGTAATTTCTTTTTAAAAAATTCTGAAAGACAAGCGTTTACTTTTCTGATTTTAAATGTCAATATTTCTATTTTACCTGAGACAGCATTGGTTACTTCTTGACCACAGGTTTTACATTTATATTCATTCACATGATTCGTTATTTTTTTTGTTATTGAATAACGATGTCCAAAAGTGGAGCAAAAAAGAGAGGTGAGGCTGAAGTTTTTATTTGGGGATACTGACTTCATAGGTATTATATTTTATTAAGTAGGATTAAACCTACAAATAAAATATTAAAATCAGATGAAAAGTTATAAATAATCGATGAAATGCATAATTTTAATGATTTCGTCGATGTTTTCGTTAACACTCATGTGCCCAGAATTGACTTTGTAGAGTTCTGAATTAGTAATTAAAGCGTTTTTTTCTGAATTTGAAATCGGAATAATAGGGTCTTCAATTCCTGAAATTATATATTTTTCACCTTTAAAGTTTTTCAGAATAGAGGTTCGGTCTTTCCGATCTCTCATTCCTTTTATGGAAGCTACAATCCCCTCTACAGGAAAATGAAATGCTTCTGTTGAAAATTTTTCGATTAAGTGTTGAAACTCTTTTTGTTTATCTTCTTTAAAAAGAGCGGCAATTCCCATTTTAATAAAAACCTCTTTATGAGTTTGAATTACTTCTATTGCTCTATTTCTATTGATTTTTCTTTCTTCAGAATCTGCTTCCGAAGAAGAATTTAATAAAACTAAGGTTTTAATTTTTGCAGGATATTTTTCTATAAATGCAAGACTGATATAGCCGCCCATGGAATGACCGATAAAGTTGGCTTTTTCAATATTGTTTTCTTCTAAAATAGAATTTACTACTTCAGCCATTAATTCCATAGAATGGGTTTCAGCAATACTTTCACTTTTTCCGTGACCAGGTAAATCAATAATGATTACTTGATTTTTTTTAGTAAGATTTGGTATGATTTCCGTCCAAATAGTAGGGCTTAACAAAAACCCGTGTAATAAAACCAATGCCGGACCTTTACCTATTATTGTATAATGGATAGAGGAATTGTTGAAATTCGCAATCATTTTTCTATATTTAGCAGAACAAATATCCAAGTTTGAAACACAGCAAACAAACCTTTATCACCGCATTTGCATTATTTTCTCTTTTCTTTGGCGCAGGAAATTTAATACTTCCTCCATTTTTGGGTTATAATGCTGGGAATAGTTGGGGATTAGTCACCTTGGGATTTGCATTATCGGCAGTTGTTATTCCAATTTTAGCTATCTATGGATACGCTAAAATACAAGGCACCATGTTGGATTTTGCAAATAAAGTTTCGCCCTTGTTCGCAATTATTTATAGTGTTTGCGTATATGTTATTTCGATAGCATTACCCGCTCCAAGAACCGCATCGGTTACCTATGAAATGGCAATTCAACCCTATTTCAATGTCTCCTCTTTTTGGCTAAGTGTTGTTTATTTTAGCTTTGTATTGGTATTTGTTTTAAACCGAAATAAAATCCTGAATTTTATAGGTAAATTTCTAACACCTCTAATAATTTTTATCCTTCTCTTTATTATAAGTGTTGGATTGCTTACAGATGTGTCGCCTATTAATAGCTCTATTTTCGACAGTACTTTTACAGAAGGAATCCTTGAAGGATATCAAACTTTTGATGCAATTGGTGGTGTTTTGGTTGGAGGTGTTATTGTAATCTCGTTGTCTTTGCAATCTAATTATTCCTTTACTGAAAAGAAATCCATCATCACAAAAGCTGGCTTTTTGTCTGGATTAGGGTTGTTGTTAATTTATGGAGGATTAATCGCTTTAGGAGCACATTACAACGGAAGCTTCCAAACAGATAATAGAACGGAATTACTCAGTTTTTTAAGTACTGAAGCATTGGGTAATATTGGTACTGTGTTTTTAGGAGTATTGGTTGCATTGGCTTGTTTTACAACAGCAGTTGGAATACTAACAGGAACCGCAGATTTTGTAAAAGGAATTGCTAATAATTCAAAACTTGCTTATACGAT
This sequence comes from Flavobacteriaceae bacterium, assembly GCA_046055745.1. Taxonomy (GTDB): domain Bacteria; phylum Bacteroidota; class Bacteroidia; order Flavobacteriales; family Flavobacteriaceae; genus Marifrigoribacter. The sequence continues at coordinate 6,251 of JASFZG010000048.1, forward strand.
AACAGCAGTTTTTGGAAGTATTATTGGAGTCACAATCGGGCAGTTTGATGTACATTATATAATAAACATTGCTTTACCTGCTTTGATGTTTATTTATCCAATTACGATTGTTTTGATTCTACTGAATACTCTTCCGAAAAAATGGGCATCAAAGACTGTTTTTAAGTCAGTAGTTTTAGTGACTTTTATTTTTAGTATTCCAGATTTTCTTCAATTTTTAATTCCTGAAGAAAATCTGGAATTTATAAAATCAGTTATTCCATTTTCTGGTAATAGTATGGGTTGGGTATTACCA
>JASFZG010000049.1:0-4748 GCA_046055745.1 Flavobacteriaceae bacterium
TGTTACTTCTCCTATTTCTCTTAACAAATCAAGCGTTCGGTATGCTTGTTTGTAATCATTTGTTAATATTGGATTTACAATTTGTGGTTCGCCAAGTTCCCCTGTCAATAAATTTCTTGTTACGATTGTATCTCCTGTAATAATTACCTTTCTGTCTTCCATTAATAAAGAAATTTCGCCATCTGTATGTCCTGGCGTATGCAATATTCTTGGTTTCCCGGGTATATCAAGTACTTGTCCATTCTCAACAGTCTGTACTTTTGTTAAATGCGGTAAAGTAAATACGCCATTTACTATTGCTACACCTAACATTTTTGCTGTGTATGCTCTCCAAGCATTTGAAAGTAACCCAAACCAAGGTAGTTGCAATGGTTTGCTCGCCATTTTCGCATCCTTTTTGTGAACAAATACAGGTACTCCTGTTTCCTTTCTCACTTTTTCGGCAAAACCAATATGGTCTGCATGAGCGTGAGTTAAGACTATTGCTTCAATATCCTTACTTGTTTTACCTAAACTTGTAAGACCTTTTTTATAGACACTATAATGACCGGGAAAACCTGCATCCACTAAAGTTAATCTTCCTTCTTCTTCAATTAAGTACCAATTAAATGGGCCGCAATCAAAATGATGTATCCCTTCTGTTATTTCCATTTTACTTGTATTTAATAAAAAGAGGCTTTTAAAATATTTTTAAAAGCCTCTTTTACTTTAATTAAAACCCTCCATCGCTATAGGCATATCTACTCATTATTTTACCGTTTTCGACATGGTATAATGTCAAGTAATTTATTTCTACCCCTGCGTTTTCATCATAGAGTTTAACTTTTACAGTAACTTTATCTCCGCTTGAAACCAATGTTTCTGCTTTTACATTTAGGTCAGGCAGTTTAGTAAATGTATCGGTTAAAAAGGATTTAAATTCTTGAAAATTTATTAGTTTATTTCCCTCCCCTCCTTGTTGATAAAAGGAGGGGTCAAAATGTGCATCGTAAACTTGAGCGATATGCTCAAAACGTTTAATGTTTTGTGGTTTTAAACCTAATTGACTATAAAAGTTTGCTACAGTCGAAATTGCTGTTTTTGGAAAATTAAATTGTTTATTCATAATATATATTTATTGTTTATAAATTAGTTACTGTTTTTTATATTGATTTAGCCATAGGAAAATCAATTGGCACTTTGATTATGGCAAATAAATAATTTGTCATTATTTTATCTCCAATTAATATTATTGTATCTACAAGATTTTCCATTGTATAACCTGCATTAAAAAAAGTAGATTTTTCTTTTTCCGACACATATCCTTTGTGTTCAACTACTGCTTTAGTGAATTGAACTAATGCATTATACTTATCATTAAAAGTGATATTTGCTTTTCTAATTTCTAATGTTTGATCTTCTGTAAAACCTACCTTCTGTCCTACGGCAGTATGTGCAGATTTACAATAATCACAACCATTTAATTGACTAACAATTAAATTGATAATTTCTTTTTCTTTATTACTTAAAGATGTTTTTCTATTTTGTAGCGTTAAATAATCGCCTAATGCGGTTGGTGAATGTGCAAAAGTTGCAAACATATTTGGCACAAAACCAATTGATTTTTCTAAATTGTCGAAAAGGGCTTTATTGTTTTCTGACACATTTTCTCTTACTGGTATTGTTAAATTTTTCATCTTATTTGTTACTTGTTAAAAGTTTAGAAATTGACACAAAATGTATCCATAAAAACACTACACCACCAAAAAACACTACATATTGCATATTATGATTTGGTCCAATATCTTTCCATACCCAAAAGCAAATGCTTGTAACTATTATCAAAATATCTGTTACTCCAATGATATTGGCAAGCCACAGTACTTTGTTTTTTAATTTTGAGTTTTTCACATATAGTGTTGCCGCAATCAATGCTGTAAATGCAGATGCTGCGTGCATAAAACCATCCATTATTCCAAATTCAAGTGGAATAATGCCTAATGCGGCTTCTGTAAAAAATCCTGCTGATACAAAAACACGTAAACCTTGTGTCATTTGCAAATGCTCTTGTGATAGATTGAAAAAGGGTTTTCTTAATGTTAGAAATAGCAATCCAACGCCTAAAGTTGCTCCAACTAATATAATGATATAATAAGTTGTGCCTGAAATGTCTTCTGAAAAAAGATTTCCGCCACCAATTCCCCAATGTTCCAGAGCAATATAAAGGAATGAAACTATTCCTGTTATAGTAATTGTTGTTTTACTTGCTTTTCCAATTTTAAGGAGTAATAATAAAACTATTGCTAAAATACTATTGAGTATTAAAATATAATAGGTTGTTACTAAATATGCTGTTGTTTCCATTTTTTAAGAATTTATAATGTGCCGTTATTGACTGTGCAAAGATGCAATGACATTATATTTTCTAAAATGGATTATTTATGCTTTGGAATGGATTATTTTTTCTGCTGCTGATTTTTTTGAGATTATCTTGTCTGTGGTGCTTGCAGGTAACTCGTTATATTTGTCTTTACAATTTTGTTCTCAAAACCAAATTCCTACTCCCTTTCAACTCCTGCAATTCAATCTGCAATTTTTCGTTGTCTCCCAATACAAATTTAGGCAGCACATACACAAATCGTTTAGATTGCTTATCCTTAATTATTGATGGTATTTTATGCTTGTAAATTACTTCCTGTTGTAGTTTTTGATAAGAGGCTTTACGTTTCTTGTTTCCATTGGTTCTATAAATATTTAGAAAGTCAATTTCAAAATCTATTCCTGAAGCATTTTGAACTTCAATAACTAAATACACTTCTGAAGTATTATAAGTCGTTTTCTGCAAACGCAATCGTATTCTCTTTTTACGTTTCGTAGCAACACGCTCTGGTTTGGAATTCAATAAATACTCACTGAACTTCTGAAAGTAAGTGATTCGACTTTTATAAACATCAACTGGTTTGATTATAGGTTTCTGTTTAGTTTCTTTAGGTCTTTCATTCCCAATACTTTCATTTTTAGAGATAAAATAATTCAGTTTTGGCAATTTATCAGCGTATTTCAAAATATAGGAATACACTTGTCCTGCCTTAGTGATGGTTAGTAAATTACTTTCTGTTCCTGGAGTAGCTTGCAGTAATCCAAAATATTGTTCCTTTTCTCGATTGTAGGTAAATACAAAATGGTCTGCTCCAGTTATTCCTTGTCGAATTGGGTTTGGAAAAAACAAAGCGACATTCTTTTTATCATTAGCATAAATAGTATCTAATTTTTGTTGGGCAAAAATTGAATTTGAGCAAATTAATGCGAAGATTAGTATGTATGTTTTCATTGTTTCGGTTTTAATATGAGTTTATAATTACCTGCGATGGTCACTTTTATATTTTTGTTATTCCGTTGAAATATTTTCTTGATTCCACTTACTTGCGGTACACCAGCAATATTAATATCATCTACAAGATCTCCAACAACTTCTTGTCTGGCTTCAGCCCTAAAGCTATTTTCGACGTAAACACCCTCACTACCATCTTGCAGATCAAATGCTTTTAATTTTACTGGTTGATGATTGATATTTTCAATTTTAATGATGGTTCGGTTCGGTTTAAAACTAACGAACCCATAAATGGAAGTATTCTTTGGAAGTAGAATTCCTTTGACGACGGCTTCTTTTGTCAATCGCATTTGCAAACGAAAATTCTTTTTTACCGTTTGTGTACCATCCACACAAACATAAATAAAGGCATCTGTATTTTGATGATTACTATTTTCATTTTCTACAGGGTTTGAAGCAAAAAAGAGTTGATGTTCCAATGCCAATTCTTTGGTTTCAATTGCTGTTTCTTTTTCTTCTATGACAATAATTGAGTCTTTTTGAATTAGTCTCGATTGAACTTTGGGCTTTCTATAACTTCTATCGGTATAATTAATCCGTCCGTGACGGTAAATACTATCTACAATTCGCATCTTCTCTTTACTCAATAAATCAGGGTCATAAACTCCTGTAGAATCTAATAAACGTTCATCATAAATACTCGGTGCATTAGTTTGTCTGACTTCTTTTAAATCATCTAAAGCCTCTAGTTTAGATTCATATTCCTTTTGTTCATCTTTGAGTTTTGGAACAGGAATTTGATTGTTTTCAATAGTTGGTTCTTCATCTTCTCCAAGCATAATCACAGAGTATGAACCAATAAAGAGGACTACACATAAAATGACGGCAGCAAAAATGAGTTTATTTTTTTCAATTTTCATAATTTATCTTTTTAAGTGTGTTTTCAAAAAAGTTGGTAATCAATAATCCGTGTGTGTTCTTCGGAAAGTTTCTTTCAACGTGAATAAGATTGCCTGTTGTTGTCAATTCATAAGTATCAACAATAGAACCTCGATTAATTTCAAAAATAGTTTTGGTCTCAAACCGATATGGTTTCGCTTGAATATCAATTTTAGAATCAATGCTCAACACTCTTTGAAGCAAAGAATATTGCAAAATCCGATTGTAAACGCCATCTGCTTTTTTCTGTCTGTACAAAGCATCAATTGAACTATTACCAAGCCATAGGGCTTTCTCCAAATGCTTTTCATAATTACTAGCATCAATATGATAGAAATAGGTATGAAACAGTTCTAAATGTGCCAAGGCTTCTACTTCCAAATTTTCTTGTTGTGAAACTAGTTTTAAAGGAATCACACTTCCATCTGTATTGACGACAAAAGCATTATTAACGGTTTCTTTATGGAGTTTTACAACCAGTACCACAGAAACAATGCAC
>JASFZG010000050.1:0-24652 GCA_046055745.1 Flavobacteriaceae bacterium
CTAGATTTCCAAACACCACCACCAGCAGCACCAATATAAATAATTCTAGGATTGGTTGGATGATTTTCCAAATCGATAATACGTCCACTCATTAAAGCAGGACCAATATGTCGTGCATTAAGACCACCAAACAATTCTTTTCCTTTGAGTGTGATTTCTTGTCCGAATGAATTAAAAGACAAAAAAACAACAGCAATTAATAATGTAATTAATTTTTTCATAATAGGTTCTTTGATTAAAAACAAAACCCCTTTTACACTGAAAACAGAATAAAAGGGGTTTTAATTAAATTGATTGAATTATTTTATTTTTTCCCTTCTTCTGTCGGAGTTACTACTTCTGGAAAAGCGAACATTGCCATATCAATTTCTGGGTTAAGAATTATTTTTTTAATAGAGATAGGTTGTCCACCCCAATTCATAGCGAAAGGAAAATACAAACCATCTACTTCTTCATAATCACTTAAAGTGGTCTTACTCATTTGACCTTTCATAGGTCCTTGTTGGATTTGTGTCTCAGAGACTATTGGGACAAAATTTTCAGTTTCAAAATAAAAATAAGTGATATTTGCGGTTTCAACACCATCTACTATAATAGGGTCTTGTGTAAGTTTTATTTTAAAAGTATCTGTGCCTTCAATAGTTTCGTTTTCTAATTTTTCAACGGTATATCCTTTTTCTTTATAATTGAGTAGCGGAGATGGGAAATCTTTCATACTCGTTTTCATATTATCAGTAGTTTCTTGATCACTTTTCTCTGGAGCCATGGTCATAAAATTGGTTGTCCACATAGTTTCCCCATCGAAAGAAAATTGAGTCATTTCTTGACCTTGAAGATTAATTTTCACTAATCGTTTTCCGTCTTTCATTTGGTAAATTTGAACTGGAATTACCATTCCTTGTGAATTAGCTTCCGCTTCCATTTTAACACCCTCTAATTTATCCCAATTAGCTTTTCCTCCTGTGTTTTCAAAATAATTATTAATTATTTCATCAGCAGTTTGAGCAGTTGCTGGTGTTATTGCAATAATTAGAAATGCAATGATTAGTGTTTTGATTGTTTTCATTTTTGATATATATTTAGTTATAGTTTTTGACGCTTTTGTTATTAATTTGTTACAGTTTTTCAAAAAAAAAATATTTATTATTGAAATCATTACTACTCGGAAATTCAAATATTTCCAAATCAAAGTAGGAAGCTGAAGCTAATAAATGATCAAAAATATCTGCTTGAATGTGTTCATAATTTATCCACTCTTTATCTTTACTGAAACAATAAACTTCAACAGGAATCCCTTTGTCGGTAGGATCTAAATGGCGTACCATTAAAAACATATCTTTATTTACTGCTGGGTTTTCATTTAAATAGACATCTATATATTTTCTAAAAACTCCCAAATTAGTTTGGTTTTTTCCGTTGATTAATAAGGAGGTATCCGTCTTATGATTTTTATTGTAATTTATGTTATCCTTTTCACGATGTTCTAAATATTGACTAACAAGGTCTATTTTTTTGTACTTAATAATAGCTTCTTCATTTAAAAACTTAACTGAATTTTGCTTAATATATATAGCACGTTTAATTCTTCTCCCTCCAGATTCTTTCATTCCACGCCAATTTTGAAAGGAGTCGGCAGTTAAACTATATGTTGGTATTGTAGTAAATGTATTATCGAAATTCTGTACTCGAACTGTTGCTAAGTTAATTTCAATTACATAACCATTCGCACCAAATTTACTGAAGGTTACCCAATCACCAATACGAACCATATCGTTGATAGTAACTTGTATACTTGCAACAAAGCCCAAAATGGTATCTTTAAATAGTAATAAAACGATTGCAGATAGTGCACTTAATGAAGCAACACTAATGGTAGAATAATCTGTTAAATTGTTGATTATAAAAAAAGTGGCGACACTCCATGTAAAGATCATTAATACCTGTATATAACTCTCTAATGGTTTGTCTTTATATCTATCTTTATTATTTAGGTAATTTTTGGTGGTTCGTAATAGACTTCTTACAACTAACGCACTTAATACAATAATATAAAGATCTATTATTTTTAAAGTAAAAGTTTGAGTAGCAGAAAATTCTCTAAAAAGAATAGGAACAAAATGCCAAGTAAAATATAAAGGCAGCACGTGTGATACATACTTTGGAAAATTACTTTTAACCAAATAGTCATCAAACGAAGTTTTAGTTTTTGGACTAATAATTTTGAATAACCAAATGGTAATTCTTTTAATTAGAAGGTCTAATAAAAAAATTATACCAAAGAATATTATAGCAATTATTAAAATATTAAGGATGATTGCTAATTCTCTATTCATACCAATACTCAAGAAATATTCTTGAAACCATTGGTTGTATTCTTGTATGAATTTTTTAATCATTTTAAATATTTACGTTCTACATAAAAAGGTCCGAAAGGTAAAACCGAACATAAAATTACGATTAATAAAGTAGGTATGGACCATTTGAGTTTTTCTTTCATTATAAATGAACCTAAAACATAAAGAATAAATAATATTCCGTGAAGCATACCAACTACTCTAACGATAAGTTCTCCAGCTTCAATTTTTGCTAAATATTTTAAAGGCATTGCAATACCAAGTAAAACTAAAAAGGAAATTGCTTCAAGGGTACTAATGGTCTTGAAAGATTTTATAGATAAATTCATTTTGTTATTTTGTTAAATTTTCGCCAAAGATACATAAGCACTAATTAGAAAAATAATGGAATAATATAAATTAACATTCTATTATCATTTACTGTTTTCACAAGGTAAAGTTTGGTTTAATGTCTTAAAACCAAATTTCAGCATACCATCTCTAAGTAACTTTCTATTTGTAGTATTACTTATAAAAATGCTAAAAATAAATACGATTTTAATAATAAAATTGATAAGAATAATTATTTATAAATCCTGCTTTAAGGCCCATTCTATTGCATCTTTTAATCTTCGGAATCTTTTTATTCTTTCTTTTGAAAATAAACGCTCAAGTACAACACTTAAACCTCCTCTGTTATCATAAGCAATTATTCCTGAGGCTTTAAAAAGATGGTATTTACTGTCAAATTTTAACCAAGATTGTGGTTCGATAGAATAGGAGTTGACTCTGTTTGAAAGGTAAATTAAATTATTAACCTCACCATAGTGATTAGTCATAATATCAGATAGTATTTTTACTCTCTTCCAATCAAAATGTACACCTTCATTTAATTCAGAAACTACAAATTTTTCAAAAAAATAAAAATTCCCAAAAGGAAGTGTTATTTCTTCGTGTTCTAAATTTATAAATCTTGAATCCTCTATTTTCATTAAATGTTAATTGGTGCATACAATATATAAAAATAGTTATTAATGGCAAAAAATAAATTTTAGATAAGGGTAGATGTCAATTAGAATATTTTTTTATAATTTATTTTATTATTGTTAATTCATTAGTATTCAGGGCTAATTAACAACTTTATTAAGAATAAGGTACCTTTTAAAATAGGTGTTTTATTATGAAAATATTAAAAAATAATTTGAATTACTGCTTTAATTATCAAACTAATTGTTGTTGTTTAAAAATATTGCTAAGGTTTTTCTTATTATTTAAATTATAAAAATTTTAAGTTTTTCTAAATGTTAAAATCATTACTTTTGGCTCACTTTTTGTTTCTAAAATTAATTAGAAATATTGTCAATGAATTATAAAATATTTTTAGGGTTAGTTGTGTTTACGTTCAGTATTCATTCAGTTTATGCGCAAATTGAACATGAAGATAATACTGTGAAATTTGAAATTGTAGAAGATGATTTTAAAGCGCCAACAGGTTTAGAGTTACCTCCACTTGAGATTCCAAGTGTAATTGAACCTAAAAACCCTTTAACATTAAATGATTACTCCAATCTTGGAAAAAAAGAATCTGAACTATTAGATATTACTTTTGAAGATAGTTTTATTGATGTTAAAACAGATAAAGCTCCTAAATATTTTACTAAAGATAAAGTTGCATCAGAAGAATTTGGAAAAGATCAATATTTAGGAGAAATTAGAACAGGTACTTCTAATGTTACTATTATGTATCGCGATCACGAATATGTAGATGGTGATCGTGTACGAATATACGTTAATGGAGATGTCGTGAAATCTAGTGTTTATCTTTCTGGTGGATTTAAAGGTTTTACATTTCCTTTACAATCTGGATTTAATAAAATTGTATTTCAGGCTTTAAATCAAGGGTCTTCAGGGCCTAATACTGCACAATTAGCTATCTACGATGATGATGGAACAATACTTTCTTCCAACGAATGGAATCTTTTAACAGGTAGAAAGGCTATGGTAACTATTATTAAGGAATAATATTTAGTATTAATTAGGGTAAATATTCTTATTACTGTTATTAGTTTATTAATCGATTAAACTAATCAGTTTTGAAATCAACTGTTTTTTGGGTGTTTGCATTTTTTATTATCAAATCTTTTGGTCAAGTAGGTATAGGTACAATTAGCCCAGATGCCGCTTCTTCTTTGGATATTGTGTCTTTAAATAGCGGAATACTAATTCCAAGAATTAGTCTTACTAATGTTACTTCAATATCTCCAATTTTATCAACACCTACAACTAGCTTATTAATTTGGAATACAAATAGTTCTGTAATTGGAGGAGAAGGAGCAGGTTTCTATTTTTGGGATGGTGCCAAATGGGTTTTTCTAATAAACACAAACACAATTTCAACATATATAACTCCTCATAATACCTTGGATATGGCTTATGATCAGGGAAGTTCAGGTGCAGGAAGAATAATAACAGCAGATAACGGAAATGTATTAATCAACGGAACCGATGGCTTTAGAACAACTGGAACCTTCAATACTGGTGTTTATATAGGGAATACAACTGGTGTACAAATGTTTTTTAATCCAAGAAGAGGAGCGTTTAGAGCAGGAAGTGGATCTTGGTCAGATGTATTTCCTGGAACAGGAAATGTGGGATCTTATTCTGTAGCAATGGGTTTTAATAACACAGCTTCTGGTCAATTTGCATTAGCATTGGTCAATGGCTCTTCAGCTGAAGCAGAATCTGCAGTAGCTATTGGAAATGGAGCAAGAGCAGTACAACAAGATGATGTTGCGATTGGACAATCTGCACTTGCAAATGGTTCTTCGGCTACAGCCATTGGAGAATCCACTGAAGCAACTGGAGTTTCGTCGATAGCTATTGGGTCTGCCGCTCATTCTATAGGATCTCAATCTACAGCCTTAGGAAAAAGTTGTCAAGCAGAAGTTGCCAACTCAACAGCTATTGGATTTGGGGCTCAAGCGTTAGGAATCGAATCGCTAGCAATAGGAAGAGGGATTATAACAGATTCTTATGCTGAATTTTCACTAGGTTCATTTAACACAAATGGAGGAGGAGATAATGCCAATTGGGTAGCAAGTGATAGGCTTTTTTCTATTGGTAACGGAACAACCACTGCCTCTAGAAGTAATGCCTTAGTAATACTAAAAAATGGAAATACTGGAATTGGCTCAGACAGTCCAACATCAAAATTACAAGTAGTAGGTTTACCAATTATTCTTTTTAATTCTACTGATGTTCAGACGAATGCAGATGCAATAACTTCAGGGCTTACCATTGGAGCTTTTTATCATACTGGCAACGGAATTATACGCGTTGTTTTTTAATTTAAAAAATAAGGTAGGGTATAATTTAATTGAAACGTTTTAACTGTATATTTATATAATAAAAGGTAAAATTCAAAGTTTATATTGTAAATTTAAATTTTTATGAAAAAAATAATATTTATCTCACTACTTCTTTTTTCGAGTTTAAATCTAATTGCTCAAAACTGGCTAACCGATTTTTCTGAGGCAAAACAAATTGCAACATCAGAAAATAAAACAATTATCTTAGTTTTTCAAGGGTCCGATTGGTGTGCACCTTGCATTAAATTAGATCGTGAAATATGGAGTTCAGAAGAATTTAAAACATATGCTGAAGAACATTATGTTATGTTACGAGCAGATTTTCCAAGAAGAAAGAAAAATTCCCTTTCAAAAGAACAACAATCTAAAAATAACGTATTAGCAGAAAAATATAATAAAAATGGATATTTTCCATTGGTTGTTATTTTAGATAACAAAGGAAATAGAAAAGGAGAATTAGGTTATGAAAAATCTACCCCTTCAGACTTTATCAATAAAATTAATAAATTAAAATAATTTGCTTTGAAAAATTACTTAACCTTATTTTTATTAATAATTTCTTTTAGCGGAATTTCTCAACAAAACTATAAACGAACTCTTAAATTGATGGGAAGTCGTTTTGACATTACTGTAGTGGCTAATTCAGAAAATGAAGGAAATCAATTAATAGATCTTGCTGTTTCAGAAATATCTAGAATTGAAAAAGTAATTTCATCTTGGGATCCAAATTCAGAGACTTCTTCAATTAATAAAAATGCGGGAATTCAACCTGTTAAAGTTTCTGAAGAGCTATTCAAATTAATAGAAAGAGCATTGGCAATTTCTAAATTAACCAATGGAGCATTCGATATTAGTTATGCTTCTATGGATCGAATTTGGAAATTTGATGGGAGTATGAAAGAAATGCCTTCCGAAGAAAAAATAAAAGAATCTGTTTTAAAAGTAGGGTATGAAAATATAATACTTGATGAAGATAATCAAACCATTTTTTTAAATTTAAAAGGAATGAAAATTGGCTTTGGTGCAATAGGAAAGGGTTATGCAGCCGATAAAGCAAAAGCGTTATTGAAAAATAAAGGCGTAAAATCTGGAATTATCAATGCATCTGGAGACTTAAATGCTTGGGGAAAACAAGCTAATGGAAATGATTGGATGGTAGCCATTACTAATCCATTAAATAAAGAAAAAGCTTTTTCTTGGTTACCAGTAAAAGATGCCGCTGTCGTTACTTCTGGAAATTATGAAAAATTTGTCCGTTTCAACGATATAAGATACTCACATATTATTGATCCAAGAACTGGTTATCCAAGCACTGGAATTATAAGTGTGTCTGTACTTACAAAAAATGCTGAGTTAGCAGATGCTATTTCGACTTCTATTTTTGTGATGGGTGTTGAGACTGGCTTGAATTTTATTAATCAATTAAAAGGAGTAGAGTGTATTATTGTTGACGAAAATAACAAAGTACACACTTCAATAAATATAAAACTAGAAAACCCAAATTAGTATGAAAAAATTAATGCTTTTAGCAATTGTAACTATTTCGTTGAGTTCTTGCGTAACTGTTAAAGAATATGAAAAAGTAAACATTAATGATCCAGACATGAAATTATCTGATAACTCTGTAGATCGTTTCAAAAATAACGCTTTAGTATATCGTGAGGCTTCATCTGGAGCAAATGGCGGAAAAACAGGTGGTGGTTGTGGTTGTAACTAACTATAAAACAATTAAAATAAAATAATAATTTACTGAAAACTTCAGAATTAAGATGAAAAAAATAATAACAATTATATCCCTACTTATAGTATCTGTCTCCATTGCACAAACAGATTCTAGTACTGTTTATAAAAAAAGAGTACTAGAGTCTATGGAGATCGATTTTTTAATGAGCTATTACTCTCAGGATGGAGATAATGCTTCGGTAACTGGAGGTATTGGAACAGAAGAATTATGGGATCTTACCCCAACAATTGTAGTTGCGTATCCGTTAAATGATGATGCTGTATTAACTGTAGATGTTGGTATTTCGGCATATTCTTCTGCTTCTTCAAGTAATTTAAATCCTTGGGATAATTCTGGTGCATCTTCTGGTGGAGACGACAACGACGACGACGATGATTTTGGTTATAACAGAGCAGCAAATGGTGTTGAAGCGAGTCCTTGGGTTGCTTCCTCTGGAGCTTCTGCTGAAGATGTATGGGTAGGAGGAAGTGTAGGTTATAGTCATAGCTCGGATGATCGTAATTTTATTTGGTCAGGACATGTTAGTTTTTCAGCTGAATACGATTATACATCAATAGGATTTGGAGGTTCTGTAGCAAAACTATTTAATAAAAAAAATACAGAAATAAATATTGGTGCTCAAGTATATTTTGATACTTGGAATCCAAAATATCCAACAGAATTAGATTCTTATTTAGAAGTAAATGGAAATTTAAATAATGGTTTTTTTCAAAATATAGACATTTTAAATCAGGATGGAAATATTATTGATAAATCGGGAAATGGTGGTCCAATTTGGAATCCTGAAAACTATAATTTTATTTCTGATAAAGGAAGAAACTCCTATTCGTTATCAGTAAGTTTTTCTCAAATATTAAGTAAACGAGCTCAAGGAGCTGTATTTTTTGACATTGTGCAACAACAAGGATGGTTAGCAAATCCAATGCAGCGTGTATATTTTAAAGACAAAGACAACTATTATATTGGTAATCCTGATGGAATTCAGAATTATACATCTCCAGAAAACACAACTGTATTTCATTTAGCAGACGATATTGAGCGTTTACCAGATACCCGTTTTAAAACACCTATCGGATTACGTTTTAACTATTTCATTAATGAGTTTTTAACGGTAAGAACTTATTATCGTTATTATTTTGATGATTGGGGAGTACAATCTCACACGGCAAATATTGAGGTTCCTATTAAAATAGGAGGTAATTTTACTTTATACCCTTCCTATAGATATTATACACAAACGGCAGCAGATTATTTTGCTCCTTATAATGAACATCTTTCTACGGATGAGTTTTATACTTCAGATTATGACCTTTCTGAGTTTGATGCCAATCAATATGGTTTTGGAGTTTCTTATACGGACATTTTTACTAAAGCACATATCGGAAAACTTGGAATTAAGAACATTGATCTTCGTTTTCATACTTATGATCGTAGTAATGGTTTAAGTGCTTGGATAGTTTCTGGAGCAATTAAATTTGTAATGCAATAAAGATTATTATTTGGTTTTAATATGAACCCAATTTTATTCAGAAATGAGTAAAATTGGGTTCTTTATTAAATTTTAACAAAATGTAAAGTTAAGTTTACATAAATATAACTATGTTTGTCATATAGTTAAATAAACTTATTATTAATCTTAACATCAATCAATATGAATTTAAAATCTATTTCTGAATGCGAAGACCATAGAATCTCGAAATTTATCAATTATAAACTTCCTAATTATTATAAAAAAATTGGTTGGGTTGGTTTTGCCCTTTTATTTGCCATTCTATTATCCACCAAATTTTTTGATGGCGACTATTCAATTTTAGTTGAAATATTAAAACGCCTATTATTAGTCTTCTTATTAATAGTGGTAATGTCTAAAGAAAAGGTAGAAGATGAAATGATTAAAAGCATACGTTCTCAAGCTTTTTCATTTGCTTTTGTCGGCGCGGTTGCTTATACATTATTACAGCCTGTCGTAAATTTAATAGTGTCTTCTATAGTTAAACCAGAAAAAGTGATTTTTGAAGACTTAGGTGATTTTCAAGTACTTTGGTTTATGATGATTGTTTACTTGGTTGTCTTTATGAAGCTTAAAAAAAGAGCCTAATGAAAAATACACTAAAAGTAGAACGAGCCATCAATAACTTCACCCAAGAAGAATTAGCAAAAAAAATTGGTGTTTCGAGACAAACCATTAACTCTATTGAAACCAATAGATATGTACCTTCCACCTTATTAGCTTTAAAATTATCGAAGCTTTTTAATAAACCTGTGAACGATTTTTTTACTTTAGAGGAAGGAGAATAATAAGCTTGATTAATTTCTAAGTCTTTATATTACAATTGTATCTTTGCATTTTTGAAATAGATATGAACCGAGCAAGTTAGATGTCTTTTCAAATAAGAGAATTATTAATAGCGAACACATATGTTTCCGCTAAAAAATAAAGTCTAAACATATGAAAACATTTAAAGACTTAGGAGTTCACAGCGAATATATAAAAGGACTTAAGGAACTCGGAATTAAAAACCCTACTGAAATTCAGGAGAAAACAATCCCCGTTTTATTAAAATCAGATACAGATTTTATTGGTTTAGCTCAAACAGGAACTGGTAAAACTGCTGCTTACGGACTTCCGGCTTTAAATAGTGTAAATACTTCTTCTGCAGTGGTGCAGGTTTTAATTTTATCGCCTACACGTGAATTGGTTCAGCAAATAAAAAAGCAACTTTTTAAGTTTACTAAATATACTTCCGAAAAGATTTTTTTAGAAGCTGTTTATGGTGGTGAAAAGATTGAGAAACAAATTAGCAGACTGCAAAGACCAACACATATTATTGTGGCAACTCCGGGTCGTTTGTTAGATCTAATTGAAAAGGAAACAATCAATTTAAGAAGCATTAAAACAGTCATACTTGACGAAGCAGATGAAATGTTAAGTATGGGTTTTAAAAAAGAATTGGATTCTATTTTAAATTATACTAGTGGTAATAGAAATACCTGGTTGTTTTCAGCTACAATGCCTGCTGAAATCCAACGAATTATTTCAAAATACATGAATACAAATGCAGTGAGAGTTACTGTAAATAAAGACTCTTTGGTAAATGCAAATATAGAACATCAATATTTAATAACTTCCATAGATCAAAAAACCAATGTAGTTACTAACTTGTTGGATAAATTTGGAGAAGGAAGAGGAATCATTTTTTGTAGAACCAAATTGGGAGTTCAGAAATTAGTTTTAGAACTAAAAGAAGAAGGCTTTTCTGTAGATGCATTAGAAGGTGATATGAAGCAAAATGAACGCGATAAAGTAATGCGAATGTTTAAAAAAGGTACTTTACAATATTTAGTTTCTACTGATGTTTCAGCAAGAGGAATCGATGTAAATAATCTAGCTTTTGTAATGCATCATCAATTACCTGAAAATTTAGAATATTATACGCATCGTAGTGGACGTACCGCTAGAGCTGGGAAAACAGGAGTTTCTATCGCATTGATTCTTCCTAGTGAGTTACAACGAGTTCACGAAATACAAAAAGCATTGGGCATTAAATTTAAAGAAACAGTAAGCTAGGAGTTAGAAAATAGAATAATAAATAATAATAAATCAGATCAAATGGCACTTTCTAATAACGATATATTTAAAAAACTAAGAGTTGCGTTAAAATTACGTGATGATGAAATTGTAAAGATTTTAGAACTGGTTGATTTCAAGTCAACTAAAAGCGAAATCGGATCTTTGTTTAGAAATGAAAAGCACCCAAAATATGTAGAATGTGGCGATCAAATTTTACGAAATTTTTTAAATGGTTTAGTTATTCATTTACGTGGACCTATGCCTAAAAAGGAAAGTAATAAATCAAAAACCTCCAAATAATAGTTTACAAAAAAAACTGTACTTTTGTATCCTGAACAATAGTTTAGATTCTACTTATGAGCCAAAAAGTGTTACTTAACGCAACCGAAGTAAAAATAGCGCTTCATCGTTTGGCTTGTCAATTAATTGAAAATCACGACACCTTTTCCAATACAGTTTTAATAGGGATTCAGCCAAGAGGAATCTTTTTAGCAGAACGTATAAAAACCCTTTTAGAAACCGATTATAAGGTGAAAAATATAGAATTAGGTTATTTAGATATCACTTTCTATAGAGATGATTTTCGAAGAAATGACAAAACTATTGAAGCCAATAAAACCAAAATTAATTTTTTAGTAGAAGGAAAGAGAGTTGTCTTTATTGACGATGTTCTTTATACTGGAAGAAGTATTAGAGCTGCATTAACCGCGGTTCAATCTTTCGGGAGGCCTTCAGAAATAGAATTACTAACCTTTATAGATAGACGTTTTAGTAGACATTTGCCCATTCAGCCAGATTATAGAGGAAGACAAGTAGATGCAATTAATAATGAAAAAGTAAAGGTGTGTTGGCAGGAAAACGATGGAGAAGATGCCGTTTATTTAATAAATAATTAAACAAGAAAAATGAGTGAATTAAGTGTAAAACACTTACTGGGAATTAAATACATCACCGAAGCCGATATACATTTGATCTTCGAAACTGCAGATCATTTTAAAGAAGTTATTAATCGGTCAATTAAAAAAGTTCCTTCACTTCGCGATATTACCATTGCCAATTTATTTTTCGAAAATAGTACTAGAACAAGACTTTCATTTGAGTTAGCTGAAAAAAGACTTTCCGCAGACGTGGTTAATTTTTCAGCTTCGTCTTCTTCCGTTAAAAAAGGGGAGACTTTAGTAGATACGGTAAATAACATTTTATCTATGAAAGTTGATATGGTAGTAATGCGCCATCCAAACCCTGGAGCTGGCGTGTTTCTTTCAAAACATATCAATGCAAGTATCATCAATGCTGGTGATGGAGCACATGAACATCCAACACAAGCCTTATTAGACACCTATTCAATTAGAGAGAAATTAGGCGATGTAGCAGGCAAAAATGTAGTGATTGTTGGTGATATTCTTCATTCAAGAGTAGCGCTTTCAAATATCTTTGCACTTCAGAAATTGGGAGCAAATGTAAAAGTTTGTGGACCTAAAACATTACTTCCTAAATATATTGAATCTTTAGGAGTAGGAGTGGAAACCAACCTTCAAAAAGCGTTACAATGGTGTGATGTGGCTAATATGTTACGCGTTCAGAACGAACGTATGGATATCAGTTATTTTCCGACCACTAGAGAATACACACAACAATTTGGGTTAAATAAACAGCTATTAGATTCTTTAGATAAAGAAATAGTAGTGATGCACCCAGGACCAATAAACAGAGGTGTTGAAATTACAAGTGATGTAGCTGATAGTAAGCAGGCCATTATTTTGAATCAAGTTGAAAATGGAGTAGCAATTAGAATGGCTGTCTTGTATTTATTGGCTTCAAAAATTGATAGAAATGAAGATTAACAATCACGAAACCTTTGTATTGCTTGAAAGTGAACAAAGCGAGATTAAAGATTTAATTTCTGAAATTGAAAATAAAACAACTTCAGAATTTCAAGAAAATAATATTGTAGTCGATTTACTTTCGAATAAATCGGTTACAATAAATGATTTATTGTTGTTTTTAAATTTATCAAATAATCATAAAGAAACAAATCATTCATTTGTAATTATTAATGACACTATAGACCCTGATGAATTTCCGGAAGAATTGGTGGTGGTTCCCACACTTCAAGAGGCAGAAGATATGATTGAAATGGAAGCAATAGAACGCGAATTAGGATTCTAAAAACAATCTATGGAGTTAACAATTTTAGGCTGTTATTCTGCAACTCCACGAGTTAATACAAGCCCGACTGCACAGATTCTCAATATTAAAAACCACATGTTCTTAATTGATTGTGGAGAAGGAACTCAGGTTCAATTAAGAAAGTTTCGAGTTAAATTTTCTAGAATCAAACATATATTTATTTCTCACTTACATGGGGATCATTATTTTGGATTAATTGGTTTGATCTCAACATTTATGCTCCTTGGTAGAGATACGGAGCTTCATATTTACGGACCTAAGGGAATTAAAGAAGTGATTTTGCTCCAGTTAAAATTAGGGAAAGCTTGGTTCAATTATCCAATTATATTTCACGAATTAGAAAGCAAAGAATCGGAGCTGATATTTGAAGATGATAAAGTTACAGTTCATACAGTACCACTAAAACATAGAGTTTACACAAACGGTTTTGTTTTTAGAGAAAAATTAGGGGACCGAAGGATTGATATTGATGCCGTTAAAGAAGCGAATATTAATATGTGTTATTATAATAAAATTAAACAAGGGTTTGATGTAGAGAATGAGGAAGGAATATTAATTTCAAACACTTCGATAACATTTGACCCAACACCTTCAAAGTCCTACGCCTTCTGTAGTGACACACAATATTACCCAGAATGTATTCCGAATATTAAAGAAGTAACGGCTTTATATCATGAATCTACTTTCTTGAATGAACATGAACATATGTGCAAAAACACCAGACACAGTACTGCACAGCAAGCTGCAGAAATTGCAAAAGAAGCTAATGTTGGGAAATTGATTTTAGGTCACTATTCAACTCGATATGCTTCCATCCAAAAATTTAAAAAAGAAGCAATACAAGTTTTTTCAAATGTAGAATTAGCAGAGGATGGAAAGAAGTTCTTATTGTAACATTTTTTAGGGTTTTCAAATTGTGTTTTTAGATGTAATTTGTAAATTGCAATGTAATTTGTAACTATGTCTCAAAATCTTCATAATTATCGCCGAAACTACCAGAAAGATTCTTTGTCTAAAGAATCAGTAGATCCAAACCCAATGCAACAATTTAGAACTTGGTTTTATGAAGCTAAAGATGCAGATGAGGTAAATGAAGTAAATGCGATGACATTAACTACTATTTGCTTGGATGGCTTTCCAAAAGGAAGGGTTGTATTATTAAAACAGTATGATGAATATGGTTTTTATTTTTTCACGAACTATCTAAGTGAAAAAGGAAAATCGATTGAAACAAATCCAAAAGTTTCATTGTCATTTTTCTGGCCAGCATTAGAAAGACAGGTTATTATTAAAGGCACGGCAAGTAAAACATCTGAAGATTTCTCTTCCAATTATTTTAGTTCAAGACCAAAAGGAAGTCAGTTAGGTGCTTTGGTTTCTAATCAAAGCGAGGTGGTTAAAAACAGAACCGAGCTAGATAATAGATTAAAAAATTTAGAAAAGGAATATGAGAATAAAGAAATATCACGCCCTAAATTTTGGGGAGGTTATTTAGTTTCTCCTATATCTATAGAGTTTTGGCAAGGAAGACCTAATAGATTGCATGATAGAATTCGTTATACATTAGATGAGTTTGATTGGAAGATAGAGCGATTAGAACCTTGAAACTATAAATATTATAAAATGAATTTCAATAAAAAAACTCCCTTTTTATTTATACTGTTTATAGGGGCTATTGTTTTTTTTGCATTTAGTCAAATTAATAGTGAGAATGGTGAAAATATTTTATCCTATAAAGTTAATTTAGACAACCAAGTTTTAAAGTTTTATTTAAAGAATGAAAAAGGAGAAAATTTCAGAAATTTTAAAAACTTAAAAAACTGGCTAAATTCTCAATCTGAAAATTTAATTTTTGCAATGAATGGAGGAATGTATAAAAAAGACCTATCTCCTCAAGGATTGTACATTGAAAATGGAGTATTAATTTCTAGAATTGATAGTTTACAAAAGAGTTATGGAAATTTCTATATGCAACCAAATGGAATATTTTATATAACAAATAATAATAAACCATTTATATGTGAAACTCAAAATTTTAAAAATAACAATGTCAAATTTGCAAATCAATCAGGTCCGCTATTACTTATAAACGGAATAATTCATTCAAATTTCAGGAAAGAATCAAAAAATTTAAACATCAGAAACGGAGTTGGAATATTGCCAAATGGAAACTTGATTTTTGCAATGTCAAAACAAAAAATCAATTTTTATGATTTTGCAACATATTTTAAAACTCAGGGCTGTAAGAATGCACTTTATTTAGATGGATTTGTTTCAAAAACATATTTGCCAAAAGAGAATTGGGTTTCAATGGATGGAAATTTTGGAGTAATAATAGCAGAAACTAAAATGAATTAATGAAAACACTTTATTTACTTAGACACGCAAAATCATCTTGGGAAGAACAAGTTGATGATCATAAAAGATCGCTAAATGAACGAGGTAAAAATGATGCAATATTAGTTTCAAATTATGTTAAGGACATAATTAATAAACCACAAAAAATAGTTTCTAGTGATGCCAATAGAGCAAAAACAACTGCTAAATATTTTAAAGAAGCTTTAGATATTTTAGATACTGACTTTATATTAAACCCAAATTTATATGATTTTGGAGGAAAGAGTGTTATGGAAGTAATAAAAGGTTTAGATAACACTTTAGATTCTGTGATGATTGTAGGCCACAACCACGCATTAACTTCGATTGCAAATATGTTGGGAGATACTGATATTAACAATATAGCAACATGTGGTTTTGTAGAAATTAAATTTAATGTTGATACTTGGAAATTTTCAAATTACGGACATACAGAACGAGTTATTTTTCCTAGAGATTTAAAATCAAAAAATCATTAATTTATGTTGAAGATTCAAAAATTCGCTGCGATAGATATTGGGTCGAATGCAATTCGGTTACTTATTACCACTGTCATTGAACAAGAAAATAAAGATGTTAAGTTTAAAAAAACTTCTTTGGTTCGAGTTCCTATACGTTTGGGAGCAGATGTATTTATTGATGGAAAAATTTCAAAAGACAATTATTTACGAATGGAGGATTCCATGATGGCCTTTAAGCTTTTAATGAAAACTCATAATGTTGTAAAGTATAGAGCCTGTGCAACTTCAGCAATGAGAGAATCTGAAAATGGGAGTGAAGTAGCAAAAAAAATTCTTAAGAAAACAGGAATTAATATTGAAATTATTGATGGTAATGATGAGGCTAAAATAATAGCTTCTACTAATATTAAGACCTATTTAATCCACGATAAAGTATTTTTATATGCTGATGTGGGTGGAGGAAGCACCGAGTTAACCATCTACGCTAACGGAAAAACAGTGATTTCAAAATCGTTTAAATTAGGAACTGTACGCCTCATTAATAATATGGTAAAAGAATCTATGTGGGATCAAGTAAAGAATTGGATTAAAGAAAATACTAAAGAATACAAGCATATCACTTTATTGGGAACTGGTGGGAATATAAATAGTACTTATAAATTTAGTGGAACTAAACTAGGAAGCCCTCTTAGTTTTGAATATTTAAAGGATTATTTTAATACAGTTAGCAAATTGTCTTATGATGAAAGAATAACTGTTTTAAATATGAATGCAGATCGTGCAGATGTAATAGTTCCTGCATTAAAAATTTATATTTCTGCTATGAAGTGGAGTGGAGCAGAATGTGTATATGTACCTAAAATAGGGCTTTCAGATGGAATTATTAGAAGCTTGTATAATCAAAAATAAAAATTGTATTAAAGTTGATACATAAAAAAAGCAGCCAAATGGCTGCTTTTTTTTATGTTTATTAATTGCTTTATACTAATTATTTTTAATGATCATTTTATAATCAATATTAACATTTTCTGAAGTTAGTAATCTAATAATATAAACACCATCAGATAAATTTGCTGTCGATATAGATAAATTTCTACTAGATCCTAAATTAGATCTGTCAACAACTAATTTTCCTAACATATCAAATACTTGTGCATTTTTGATATTATAACCTTCTGGGTTAGATATTTCCAACTGCTTGTAAGGATTGTTTTGGAAAAATGAAACGTTATCTTGTGCTTTAGCTATAGCTAAAGTACCTTCAGAACTTTCATTAACCTCTCTTCGGTTTTTGAAAACAATAAAATACCTACTATCATGAATACCGGCAGGAAGAATAAATGAGTTATTATTTGAACCTACAGTAGTATTATCAACCTCTAAAATTTCTCTGTAAATATCTTCTTGACTATCCCAAAGATAAATGGATCCAAAAATATTTATTATTTCATCAGCAATAACAGAAACACTTCTTTGTTGATTAGTGAAAAACGTAATAGGCACTCTTTTTTCAATTTCAAAAGGTACTGTTTGTATTACAAAAGGATATCTTTCTGTATCGCTACCTATTGGAAAATAAGCATCTGTACCATTTGTATTTATAGGTAGAGGTGCGTCTAAACCTACATCATAGCCATCGGTACTATTTTCGTGAAAAATTAATAAAAGCTCTCTAGTTGGGCCGTCATTATAATTAATATGTAATCTGATTTTTGGAATTATTTCTTCAGCAGGCTCCGTATTACCTGGGTCAGTAGACAAACTATTGGTTTCTGACGTTCTCATATCAGAAACATCCTCCACCTTTCTAAAAACTCTTTGACTATTAGTGAAATTTATATTTGTAATAGCTGGATTATTAGTTTGAATAACAAAGCCTTGACCTATGGGCGCGTATCTTCTATCATAATCAGCACCTACAGTTGTTGTTCCAGTTGTATACCCATTTTCATCATAGGGTCTAAATGAAGCTGCTGTATAAACACCAGGGTCATTTGCTCCAGTTCCAGCCCCAGGTATCCAAACACCATAACCTCCAGAATGTGTATTATAGTTATGGTGAAACTCGCTATCTTTAGGCTCATCCCAATATAAAATAGCATTTAACCCATTGGCTGTATTGTCTGCAAAGAATAATTTTAAATCTATTGCTGAAGCATATGGATTACCAGTTAATGTCCATTTATCATCAATAGAAGCTGCAGTGGCCGAAGCAATTATAGGAACACTTATATCCCCGTTATAAGGACGACCTCTAAAATCGTAGGTTTGAGAGTTAAAACCTGCTCCTGGGTCGGCTCCAATTCCTTTCATTGTAAATCCATAATATGGCTCTATAGTATTTCCAGCTCCAATATATTGATATAAGGCTTCAGTTTCATTTGAAACTGAACTTAAACGTTTGTATATCCATCTTGTAGAAATGGTAATTGGGTTTCCATTACTACCAGTTGAGTTTGCTGTGGTAAGTGCTTGATTAGATCTTGTAATGTGCCCAGCATCAGAGTCATATAATCTTGAGACTCCAGCCATAGTATTCCCAGCTGCTCCAGAAGCTAAGCCTACAGGAGAATGCCAAAATGTATAATGGTAATAACTTGTTGAATCTATAGTTTGGTATACAGATAACAATCCTGTACCATCATTATTTGAAGATGTAGCACCTTGTATTAGCTGTCCGTCATTTCTTAAGTAAATACTTGCTTCAGTGTCTGCATTAAACGAATTTGCAACAAGGTTCACGTCTTGTTCAACAAATAAAACTTCGTCGTTTACATAAATATACGAATCTGTTGATGAGGTAGCGTTAGGAGCAACATACAACTGCGAAAACGCAGTAAATGTTGATACTAACAAAAGTAGTGTTAGTTGTAGGTTTTTCATAATTTTCAAATTTTACAGAAGATTCTTGGGGGGCAAAAATTCTCCTTTATGAATAACAAATCTAATGATTTTTTTTGATTTATCTAAAAGATATCTAAAAAACCATTTATTTGTAAGTGATTATTAGCTTATTATAATTAATTATTGTTTTATTTGCTTACCATAAATTAAGGCGCAATTTAAAGAAAATCTATGAAAATTGGTGATAAGGTATCGGTTCTAGATGAAGACATTTCTGGTGAGATTATTCGTATAAGCGGCATTGAAATTACAATAGTAGATACCGACGGCTTTAAATGTCAATATTCTAAAAATGAAATTGTTGTGATTAACAGCCATCTTTCTGACTATGATTTTAATCCAACTAATATTTCAGAAATTCTTTCAGAAAAACAATCTAAAAAAAATAAGAATACAGTTAAAGTTAAACCAAAGGATAGAAATCTACCTCCAATGGTAGTTGATCTTCATATTCAACAATTAACTTCTAGTACCAAAGGGATGGATAATTACGATATGCTAACGCTTCAATTAGATACAGCTAAAAGACAGTTAGAATTCGCGTTCTCAAAAAGAATACAACGTATTGTCTTTATTCATGGAGTTGGAGAAGGTGTGCTTAGAACAGAATTAGAGTTTTTGCTAAAAAAATACGAAAATATCAAGTTTTATGATGCCGATTACCAAAAATATGGAGTTGGTGCTACCGAAGTTTATGTATTTCAGAGTAAAACTTAAAAATCTGGTGTTAAAGAAAGGGTAGTATTTATTACATCGCTTTTATTTCCAAAAATCATGGTTTCTTGTGTAATTTGTTCTTCACCATTTACCAAAATTAAATTCTTGACTAACAGACTTATATCACTCACTAATTTAAATGAATGAACTCGGTATTGATCAATTACATTACTATCAGTAACTATAGGATTAAGATAATTGGGGCCTACAGCAGAATCTGTAATGTCATTGGTAGGATCTAAATCTCCATTGGCATCTTCATATCGAGTTAATACTCCATCACCATCATCATCATCATCTAAATAGTCAAATATTCCATCATTATCTGTGTCTAATGGATTTTCATTAATTCCTTCTAAAAAATCTGAGCCTAACTCAACAACGGTAGGAACATTATCACCATCATCATCATCGTCAAAATAGTTTAATAAACTATCTCCGTCAGTATTTAAATCACTAGTTAGATCTTCTTCTTTTCCGTCCTCATCGTCTTTTGTGGCAAAGGTGGTCAATTCTGCAATTCCAGATTCACCTAAATATTCAATGGTAACTCCTGGAGAAGTTGGCGGAATATTACTACAAAAATAATCGCTAGAAACATCACCCGAATACTTTCTGTAATTTACAATGTTAGAATTGCCGTCTAAAACATATTCTTCTGTTCCAGAATCTAAAAATAAAATATCATTGGTTTTTAATATCAAAGAAATACTTTCGGCAGCATTAGAATTATTGATATTGAAAAACACATATCCTCCCGGACCTCCACAACTGTCAAGGTTATCAAGTTCAAAGTTAAACTCGGTTACAATAATATCTCCATCATTACAGGAGATAAATAATCCCAATAAAATTGGTATAAAAAATAATTTACGCATAACAAATTTGAATGATTACAAAGTAACAATTTTCTTTATTAGGAAACTATAATAAAGCGTATTTTTGAAATCTATGAAACATCCATAGTTGAAAATTATTTTCACTCAAAGAAATGACTATTATGGATGAACCATGTGACCGAATTAACAAATATTATTGACACATGAAAAAAGTATATTTTGATAATGCAGCAACCACACAAGTAAGAGATGAAGTGGTTTTAAGAATGTCTGAAGTTTTAACAAACGAGTATGGAAATCCGTCTTCAACTCATTCTTTCGGAAGATCCTCTAAATCTGTTTTAGAGACTTGTAGAAAAGAAATTGCAGCTCATTTTAAAGTATCTGCTGCCGAAATAATTTTTACTTCTGGCGGTACAGAAGCTGATAATTTAATTTTGAATAGCTGTGTTCGTGATTTAAAAGTTAAACGAATAATAACTTCTAAAATAGAACATCATGCTGTTTTGCATACTGTTGAGGGCTTAGCTTCAGAATTTAATTTACAAGTAGATTTTGTGAATATAGATGAAAAAGGAATGGTGGATTACAGCCATTTAGAAGAGCTGCTAAAAACTTCGGAAAAGAAAACATTGGTGAGTTTTATGCATGTTAATAATGAAATAGGAAATAAATTAGATATAAAACGAGTTGCTAATTTATGTAAAGAAAACAATACATTGTTTCATAGTGATACCGTACAGTCTGTTGGTCATTTTGAATTAGATTTTTCAGATATACCTATTGATTTCGCAGCAGTTTCGGCTCATAAATTCCACGGACCAAAAGGAGTTGGATTTGCTTTTGTTAGAAAAAACTCAGGGTTGAAGCCTTTAATAATAGGAGGTGAGCAAGAAAGAGGTTTAAGAGCTGGTACCGAAGCAGTTTATGCAATAGCTGGATTGACAAAAGCATTGGAAATTTCGTATAAAGATTTAGAAAAGGAATCTAATTATATAACTGATATTAAAAATTACTTTAAAGAACGATTGTTACAGGAAATTCCGAAGGTAAAATTTAATGGTTATTGTGACGATAATAAAAACAGTACTTATACCTTATTAAATGTGTTGTTGCCAATTTCTTCAGATAAAGCAACGATGCTTTTGTTTCAGTTAGATTTAAAAGGAATTGCTTGCTCTAAAGGTTCTGCTTGTCAAAGTGGTGCAGTTGGAGGTTCTCACGTATTATCTGAAATTCTTTCCGAAGAAGAAATAAATTATCCTTCTATGAGATTTTCATTTTCTACTTTTAACACAAAAAAAGAAGTGGATTATATAATTGAAGTTTTAAAAGAAATTATCAATAATTGATTGGGATGTCCCGGTTATTGAGCGTCCCGACAATTCGGGAGAAATGACTTAATAAAAATAATCATCTCAACTAGAAAGAAAGCACCTATATATTTACCTCTAAAACTTAGAAGTAATTCTAACGTTAAAAACTCTTGGCGTTAGGTAATTAGGTATTGCGTATTGCACTTTAGTATATACATCTCTAACAAACGTATTGGTAATCGAGTTTTGAACATCGAAAATATTAAAGATTTCCAATCCTATTGAAAGCTCTTTAAACGGTTTTCTCCATCCAGAATCAAATTGTTTTTTATCCCGAACTAATACATAAGAAAAACCAACATCGGCTCTTTTATAATCTGGTAATCGTGTTTGGTAATCATACGGATCTGCATAACTTGGCGATCCTCCAGGTAGACCAGTATTATAAGTAAGACTTAAATACAGTTTTAAATCTGGAATTACTTTTACATAATCTTGAAATAATACAGCAAACTTTAATCGTTGATCGGTAGGTCTAAAAATATAACCACGATCGTCTATGTTTTCTTCCGTTTTTAAATAACCAATACTTACCCAACTTTCTGTTCCAGGAACAAATTCTCCAGCTAATCTTATATCGGCACCATAAGCATAAGCTACAGCATTATTTTTTGCTCTATAACGAATGCGCACATTTTCTAAGGTATATGGATTTACATCTGTAAGTGATTTGTAATATAATTCAGAATTTAAAGTAAATGGACGCTCCCAAAGATCAAAGCTATAATCGTTTCCTAATACGATGTGTATGGATTGCTGAGCTTTAACTTCAGGATGTACGGTTCCTAAAGAATCTCGCAATTCTCTGTAAAATGGAGGCTGATGATAAAACCCTCCCGATATCCTGAAAAGCATGTCTGCTTCCATTTTTGGTTTGAAAGTTACCTGTGCTCTCGGACTAAAAACAGTTTGTGTATTACTAACCAATCCTTCTCCGCTAACAGTCCAATTATGAACACGAACACCTGCGTTTAACCATAAATCTCCTTCACCTAAAGTTGTTCTTCGACTCCATTGTGCAAAACCAGAAATGCGATCTATCTGTACATCGTTTGTAGCTCTTATATTCGTATAAGGTACAATTGGAGAATCAAAAGATTCATAAGGTTCGTTGTTTCCAGGTAAAACTGGAGGACGAATTGAAAAGCCTGCAGAATCAATTATTTCAAATTCTTGAATACGATCACGAATATCTTCGTGGGTGTATTTAATTCCATATTCAATACTGTTATCACCAATATTTAAAATTCCTTTATGTTCTAAATTGATTATTAATGCATCTAAATCATTACGTGCGTGAGTTAGTTGAGAGCCGATTCCTTCCGTAAATTCTACCTCCCCTAAGTCTTCACCTCCAATATCGGTATTTACTTCACCCAAACGATATTCAGCTAAAATATCGAAATATTCTTGTTCTTGAGTGTGGTAAATAGAACCGATAAATTTTGCTGTATAATTATCTGAAACTGCATACGTTCCTTTTAAAGCACCAAAATAAGTATCGTATCTATCTTTTTCTTGACCTTCATAAAAAACCAATAAAGCAATAGGGTCAGCAATAGTCCCGAAGTTGGTTTGTCTTGTTAATGGTTCGTATTGGTAATCGTTAATAGATATATTTCCGAGGAAGCCTAATTCAAATTTATTGGTTAATTTATAGGTAAAATATGCTTGAGCATCAGCAAAAACAGGTTTGAAGTTAGTTTCGGTTTCTTTAGCATTTACAAAAAGACTGTTATCTCTATAACGAATACCAACAATTCCTGTAAAACGTCCATCTTTAGAAGCGCCACCTGCCGAAACATTAGCACCTAATAAACTTAAATCTGCCGAAGCTTCAAAAGCCACGGGTTTGCGATATGAAATATCTAAAACTGAAGATAATTTATCTCCGTATTTTGCTTGAAACCCACCAGCAGAAAAATCTACTTTTGATGTTAAATCGGTATTTACAAAACTGAAACCTTCTTGTTGACCACTTCTAATAAGGAAAGGTCTGTATACTTCAATTTCATTTACATAGACTAAGTTTTCATCGTAATTTCCACCACGAACAGCATATTGTGTACTTAATTCGTTATTGCTATTTACTCCTGGAAGTGATTTTAAAACATTTTCAACACCAGCGATTGCTCCAGGTATAAACCTTATTGTTTCAGTGTCAATATTTTTTATACCTGTAACTTTAGGTCTTTTTTTATTTTCAATTATTACAACACCTATTTGAGTTCTATCTGTAGTCATCACAGGGTTTATAATAAAATCTTGATATGGTTTTAAATTAGGGATTGTCAATTCAATATTTTTGAAACTCAAATGAGAAAAAATCAATTCTATTTCTTGATTTGGTGGCACTTGTAATAGAAAAAAACCATTAAAATCTGATTGGGCACCAATATCACCTGCACTAATAATAACACCGTCAACGGGCATATTATTCTCATCTAAAACAACCCCTTTAATAATAGCGTTTTGTGCGATTAGGGATCCAGAGGTTACAAAAAATATGAATAGGAGGAGTAAGGTAGAAGTTTTCAAAGGTATCGTTAGTTTTATTTTCTAAAAAATATTGCTTCAAATGTAGTATTATTTCCAACATTATCAATAACAATTAGTTTCAAATTATTTTCAGATTCCGAAATTATTTCATCATCAAAATCATAAGTAAGAACGTCTTTTTTATAATTATATTCCATTAAAATAAATTTTCCGTTGATTGTAGCACGATAAGAGCTAATTCCGCTTAAATCGTCAGTGATTTTAATCTTTAATG
>JASFZG010000051.1:0-16394 GCA_046055745.1 Flavobacteriaceae bacterium
TTTTTTTTTTAGATTTGTAGGGTTGCAACAATTAAAATGTGATGTAAATCAATTAAGTTTTAATCAATTGATTTACTCTCCCCCGCATAGTTTTATTTAATTATTAATCTTTAAATTTAAAATTATGAAAACAATTAAAGTATTATCGTTTGCCTTAAGTATCATTTTATTAGTATTTGTGAGTTGTCAAAAAAATGAAGATATAGACAATACATTATCATTAGAATTAACAAAGGAGATAAACCCATCAAGAACCTTTACAGTACTTCTAGATGATATTATAACTAAAAATGGATCAAGTATTGATTTTATTTATTATGACTTCGTTCTGGACGATAATAATAATATCTCACTTAATAATCCTAGAATTGTAAAAAGAACTAGAATAACTGAAACTTTTAATGCTTATCGAAAATCAAAAAAGAGTACAACAATAAATTTACTTCAACAACGAGGAACTGAAGGTGTGCAGGTATGCTGTACGCTTGATGGTGAGAACTTTACTTGTGATACTTGTAGTGGAAATCCTGCCGAACAAACGGAATGTATTATTACAATAATTAATGATTGTCTAGATAATGGGGGTTGTAGTTCGGTATGTGATAAAACAATGATTTATAATCCAGAAAAGCAGGAATTTATAATCGTATCCAAAATGTAAAGTTATTATTGAAGAATCAATGCGCTTTTGACAAAGTTTTAAACTTTGTCAAAAGCTATCTTTAAAGCCTAAATATTTCATTTTTGCCTACTGGCTATTTCATCCACAACTCATATCCCCAACAATCTTCCATTCGCCATCTATCTTCTTAAAAATGATAATAAAAACACCATTTGCATCACCTACGTTTCGTTTTAAATAATATTCGCCCATCACCCAATATGAATTTGCTTCAATAGCAGAAACATCATTAACCTTAAAGGTTAACGTGCCTGAATGTTCTTTGGTGGGATACCCTTTTTTGTAATTGTCTAAGGTTTGTTGCCAACCTTTGGTCAATCCACTTGCTCCATAGAATTTCAGTGAATCACTTTTCCAATAACCCTCCATAAAGCCTTCCAAATCATTATTAGACCAAGCGATTTCTTGTGTTTTCATTACGGTTAAAATATCAGCTTTATCTTTGTTGTAATTAGAAGTGTTTTGAGCAAAAACTGAAAATGTCAATGCAAAACATAAAAGGAAAAATAACTTCTTCATAATTTTTTTCTTTGTGTCCCGACGTTTCGGGATTGTGAAAACCTTCGTTCTCTTTGTGGTTAAATAATACACTAAATATACATAAATTAGCAGTAATAAACTACCAATGAAAATCCAAACTAAAAGACTCATTTTACAAAAATACGAAGCCACCGATTTCGAAATATTTTGCGATGTTATTTGCAATGATGAAGTAATGCTTCACATTTCAGGAAAGGGAAACACTCTAGTTGTAGCGCGTGAAAAATTCGATTCAATTTTAAAAACCAATAAAGAAAGTGATAATTATGGTCTTTTTAAAGTGATTTTATTGAAGACCAACCAAATCATCGGATTTGCAAAAATTACTCCTTACAAGAAAGGCGCTTTTGAAATAGGGTACGCACTACTCCCAGAATTTTGGAGAAAAGGATTCACTATTGAAATGATTAATAAAATGGTAAATCATTGTGTCGAAAAATTTCCAAGTAAACAAATTATGGCTATTGTCAATGAAACTAATGTTGCATCTTTAAAAGTATTGGAAAAATGTAATTTTAAAATTTATAAAAAAGAAGATTTTAAAAGAGCACCTTGCTTGTTTTTGGAACATCTGAAATAGATAAATTCCATTGAAATAAGTTAGATCAACGGAACATAAATTATAAGATATGATTACAGGAAAAAACCAAATAGGAAACAGCCTTTCTGCAAAAGGAACAAAAAAATATAAGACTTTTAATCCGAAGTCAAATGAAGTAAATGAACATCAGTTTTACGAAGCAACACAAGAAGAAATAAATGAAGCAGCTCAATTAGCATCCAAAGTATTCCTAGAATATAGTAACACTTCAGGAAAAAAAAGAGCAGCATTTTTAAATGCCATTGCCGATGAGATTATAGCATTAGATGTTGAGTTGATTGAAACTTATATGTCTGAATCAGGATTGCTAAAAGGAAGAGCTATTGGAGAACGAGGAAGAACGATATTTCAATTAAGAATGTTTGCTGATTTGGTTAAAAATGAAGATTGGAGAGCTCCAAAAATAGCTGCTTCAGATTACGACAGAAAACCCATTCCAAAACCAGATTTGCGTAAAATGTTAATTCCTTTAGGGCCCGTTGTAGTTTTTGGAGCGAGTAATTTTCCATTGGCGTATTCTACGGCTGGAGGTGATACGGCAAGTGCTTTGGCTGCTGGTTGCCCGGTGATTGTAAAGTCGCATCCAATGCACGCTGGAACGGGAGAGTTGGTGTCGTCTGCCATTATTAAAGCTGCTAAAAAAACAGGAATGCCTAATGGTGTTTTTTCTAATATTAATAGCTCAGGAATTAAAGTAGGTGAACAATTAGTAATGCATCCACAAATAAAGGCAGTCGGATTTACAGGAAGTATTTACGGTGGTCGAGCTCTTTATAATTTAGGAGCAAATCGTGAAGAACCCATCCCTGTTTTTGCTGAAATGGGAAGTGTTAATCCGGTGATTATTAGTCAAAAAGCATTGGAAAAAAGAGCTTCGGAAATTGCGGTAACTTATTCAAAATCTATCATTTTGGGTGCGGGTCAGTTTTGTACTAATCCGGGGTTAATGTTGGCTGTAAAAAGTAACGAATTGACTCGTTTTATTTTAGATTTAGGAGAGAAAACCATCGCTCAAGATCCTCAATGTATGTTGCATCCAAATATTCAAAACAGTTTTGTAAAAAAGGGAAAATCCATCACTGATGAAGATGAAATAAGCATTGTAGCTGAATATAATAAGACCATTTCAGAAAATTACGTAGGAGCAAAAGTTGTTACTGTTTCTGGTGATGCTTTTTTAAGAAACACCAATTTACATCAAGAGGTATTTGGACCTTTTTCTATGGTGGTTCAATGTAAAAATGAAGCACAATTATTAGAGATTATTTCAATGCTAGAAGGACAATTAACAGGAACTATTTTAGCAGAAAAAGAAGAATATTCGAAATTAGGAAAGTTAGTACAAACCCTTCAGAATAGAGTAGGACGAATTATTTTTAACGGAGTACCTACTGGAGTTGAGGTTTGTGATGCGATGACACACGGAGGGCCATATCCTGCATCTACTGATAGTCGGTTTACAGCAGTGGGACAAGGTAGTATATTACGTTGGGTACGTCCATTTAGTTTTCAAGATTTCCCAGAAGAATTACTTCCAGAAATATTAAAAAACAAATAAAAATCAAGTTATATTTCCTTAAAAATCCTTCCGACTAGCTTTCCGTTTAATAAAATAAGCAGGAACAAGCACCCATAATAAAAGTGTCGTCATTGATAATATTAACCCGAAATTGGTT
This sequence comes from Flavobacteriaceae bacterium, assembly GCA_046055745.1. Classification (GTDB taxonomy): domain Bacteria; phylum Bacteroidota; class Bacteroidia; order Flavobacteriales; family Flavobacteriaceae; genus Marifrigoribacter. The sequence continues at coordinate 3,500 of JASFZG010000051.1, forward strand.
CCGAAGAATTGTTTAAAAACGGCTCCTGTATAACCTAATAAAGCGGAGATGTCTAATTTCAGTAAAATAAGGGTTCTGGATAAATCTATAGGATTAAGCATCATAGCTCCCAAAGCAAATTTATCTAAGGGATACTCTTGAAATTTTATGGCTAAAATCATAAAAACACCGTCATAAACTACTGCCAAAAGCAGCCATATTAAGATAGCAAAACCAAAGCCTTTTATTTTATTTTCGTTGGACAAGGCAATGTTATAAGCCAAGGCAACAAAGATAAAATTTAAGAAAGCTCCCACGACAATTAGCAAGCCGAAATCAAAAATAGCTGCCGATTTAAACAAACCATACATGACAAAAGGGATACCAATTCCTAAAACCAAACTAAGGGTCAGTGATAAGGAAACTCCCAAATACTGCCCCATAAAAATAGTGCTTCGTTTAATAGGTTGGGCGAGTAAAAGTTCGGTAAATTCTTTAGAGTTGTAGTAATACATCACTCCAAAAATGGTTCCGATAAGGGGAGTTAAAATAATAATGATATTCATTAAAGTAATAATGGCTTTGTTTACGTCATTATTTAAGAAGAGCAGGACAAAACCTAACAATAAGTAAAAAATAAAATAAACATAACTCCATCTGCTTCGGAGTAAATCGTATATACTGTATTTTAATATTTTTAGCATTTCTTAATGTTGGTATTGTTTAGAAATTAAGCTGGCAATGGCATGTTCTAAGTTTTCTTGTTGGGTTTGTGTTTTAAGGGCATTTACGCTTCCTTTAAAGTAAATTTTCCCGTCTAATAAAAATACAATTTCATCTGCCAGTTCATCTACCACGCTCATAATATGGGTGGTAATTAAAATAGTTTTACCATTATCACGCTCTTTTCTAATTAATTCTTTTAAATAAATTAAAGCAATAGGATCTAAGCCTGTGGTAGGTTCATCTAGAATGATAAGGTCGCTATCAAACATAAAAGTGAGTACAATGTTTACTTTTTGTTTGGTGCCTCCAGAAAGGTTTCCTAGTTTTTTATTAAGAAAAGGGGTGAGGGCAAATTTTTCAATTAATTCCTTTTCATTAGCGGTTTTGGGTCTTAGATTTTTGACCATATTAATTAATTCAATCACCGAAAGGTTTGCTGGGAAATTAGCAATTTGAGGTAAGTAATTTAAATTATTACGGTACTCGTATTTTTTTAAAACACTTTTTCCTTGAAATTTAACCTCGCCTTTATTGGGTACAACCATACCGAGCAAGCATTTGATTAAGGTAGTTTTTCCGGAGCCGTTTGGGCCTAAAATAGCGAACACACCGCCTTTTTCAATTTTTAAATCGAGTCCGTCTAAAACAGTTAGTTTTCCAAACTTTTTATATAAATGTGTTATTTCAATCATTATTCAATTGGATTAACGGGTTTCATTAATGGTTGATTGTCTTTTAAGTTATCTGGGGTAAAAACAGGTGAAACTTTTTCAGAAAAATTTATCATATCTACAAACAAACTTCGTAATAAAACTAAAGTTTCAGGAGTATTATTTACCACATACGAAAATAATTTAACGGGTCTAAAGGGTACGTCACCAACTCCGTCTTTGTCAAGGTCATAACCAGTGTATTCACTCCAGTAATTTGCTTCAAATTTATTATCGTTTAGTTTACTATTGTACGATAAATCGAAGGCATTGTTCATGAAATTATTAAATTCAAAGATATTGGTATAACAACCTCCAATAAACTTTAATGCCCAACCGTTTCGGATAAAATGATTGCTTTTATAATGAATTCTATTACAACCATCAATATTAATTCCTATTGTATTTTGTTCAAATACGTTATCAAAAATTTCGGCATCGTTAATTTCTTTTAATAATAATCCATAGGATGCTGTTCCCCAATTATAATGAAAGGTGTTGTGATGCATTTTTATAAATTTCGAAAACATTACAGCAACTCCTGCTCCATTACTTTTAAATTCATTATGATGATATTCATTATGATTAGAAAACATAAAATGCAAACCATAACGAACATTATTATAACTTTTATTATTAGAAACAAAACTATTGTTTAAAAATTCAAGATAAATACCATCCCGCATACCTGAAATGTAATTTTTTTCCACTCGCATATGGTTACATTTCCAGATATGAATACCGTTTCCTGCCGATGTTTCGTTGACAGCATCTCCTAGTATTTTGTTGTTATTTATTAAACCGTACTTTGAACTTTGAATGATAAAGGCATAAAAAACATCATTAAAAGTGTTGTTTTCTACCGTAAAATTTTGACTTTTTGATATAAAAACCCCAGCGATTTCTTTGGTGTAGCTCATTCCTACATTGATAAAATGAAACCCAGAAATACTAAAATTATCGGCTTGTACAGCAAAAATACTTTCGGTTATATTTTCTCCGTCGATTGTTGGATTGCCTTCTCCAATGATATGAATGGCTCTGTTTAGATCAATAGCGTGTTCTTTATAAATCCCTTTTTTAACGATAATTGTATCTGAATCTTGAGCTAAGGCAATCCCTTCTTTTATAGTTTTTATTGTACAAGTACTGCAAACCGTAATGGTTTTGGATTGCGAAAAACCCGAGGATATGAAACCTATAAAAAGAATTTGAAAAAAAAAATATTTTCTGAAAAGCATCATCTTATCTGGCTAATTGTGTTTTAATTTCATCCCAATTATATAATTTACCGCCATATTCCTTTAATGCTTTTTGAGCTTCTTCTTCAGATTTAAAAGCGGATAAATTAGCACTCATTGGGCTTTTAATTTTTTCTGAAATGAGGTAAATAGCTGATTTTGCTTCAATTAAAGTTTCGGGACGGTTGTAATCGGTAACGAGAATAAAAGCCATTTGATCTTCGTTATTTTCTTTTTGAAGTTTCCAAATAAGGCATTCTGCAGCATCGAAGGCATAAGAACGTCCTTTTTTGGTTACATATTGGGCTGCGTGAGTTTTATCTACTACTGTCATATCACAGTGATAACAATGATCTTGACCATATTTGATTTCTTTAGGTGCTACATTGCAAGATAAAATAAAGGAAAATGATAAAAATAGCAGAATATACTTTTTCATAAGATTTTAATTAAAAATGTAAAGATGAAAATAAAACGAGCAAATTTGAATTAAAATGCTCGTTTTTTTGATAATTAAATAAAATAGGTTTATGCTTTTATTTCTTTTTTACCTGTTACATAAGAAACTAAAGACAATAACATTCCACTTGCCATTAAATAAGCTCCTAGGGCTGGATAAGAATATACTTCAAAATTGAGTATTTTTTTATAGCCAAAAAATGGAGGTTGGTATCCCATAGGTTTTCCTGTTAAGGGATCGGTAATTTTTAATATAGCGTTGGGGTCTAAATTATGCCCATAACTACTTAACCATAAGTAGAAATCATACAATCCTGCAATACCTAATAGTATCATTACAATAAGCCAAGCTAGATATAATTTTGGATTGCCTTTAATACCTGCAAATAATCCAAAAGCAATCATAATACCTATAACTATTGGGAAAATGGTAAATTCAATAAAAGGTTCTATTTTTTTTGCAGTAACATTATCTTTGGTAGGAAGGTGATCCATACCAATGTAATGATTTAATAAATCAATATTTTTTACATCATTAAATTGTACACCATCAGATAAATGTGTGATATGAATATTTAATCCTAAGGGTTCTGGATATTGAGGAGCTAATAAAGTAATTTTCCATAAAGGAAACGCATATAAAGCTGCTAATAAAAGAGCTCCAATAATCATAATTAATTGTGACTTTTTCATGAGAAGAAAGTTTAAATTTTTATTTCTTTTAAAAGAACAAATTTACGAAATAGACGTGAATTTTTTTGTAACAAAACTCACATAAAAAAGTAATTTATTCTCTTGTTAAATATATTGAATATCAATAATATAATTAAAAAAAACGAGTAATTCAAAAAGATGAACTACTCGTTTATTTACTCTTTTTTTATTTAAATATTAAAAGTCTGCACCAGGAACATCACCATCTAATGTAAATTTGATAGGTGTATTAGATCCTTTAGGAGATACGCGAATGTATCCTTGCATTTCTTGATGTAATGCAGAACAGAAATCGGTACAATAGAATGGCCAAACACCTACTTCTTTAGGTTCCCAAGTAAAAGTTGAAGTTCTCCCTGGCATAATTAGCATTTCTGATGTTTGAGCACCAATCATTGCTATACCATGAGGTACATCGTAATCTTGTTCTAAATTAGTTACGTGGAAGAATACTTTATCACCAACCTTAACACCTTCAATATTATCTGGTGAGAAGTGAGAGCGAATCATAGACATATAAATATGTACTTCATTTCCTTTTCTTACAACTTTAGTATCAGCTTCTGTTTTAACTGCGTAAGGGTGTTTATTATCCTCTAATTTATAGATTTTTTGAGAGTTAGCTGCTATTTTATCAGCTGCGATACCAGCCGCGTAATGAGGCTCACCAATAGTTGGGAAGTCTAATAATAATTCCATTTTCTCTCCAGAAATATCAAATAATTGGGCAGATTGACAAACCTCTGGACCTGTTGGTAAATAACGGTCTTTAGTAATTTTGTTCATCGCAACTAAATATTTATCATCTGGAGTTCTTGAGTTTCCTCCAGGAATCATTAAGTGACCTACAGAGTAATAAACTTGGTGTCTGTCAAGTACTTTAAGATCTTTCACATTCCATTTTACTACTTCAGAAGAAATAAAGAAAGTTGTGTAAGCATTACCTCTAGTATCAAATTCAGTATGTAATGGTCCTAAACCTGGTTGTTCTAATACACCATAGTTTACTGCTTCAAATTTAATGATTGGAATACCATAAGCATCACCGTCAAATTCTTTATTTTCAATAGCTTTTAACATTTTTGAAAATGAATGAACTGTCATTGCTGCAGCTAACTTACCATTACCAATAATATATTCTCCAGTTGGATCTACATCACAACCGTGAGGAGATTTTGCTGTTGGTAAGAAAAAGATAGCTCCAGGTACATCTGTTGGGTTAACAATCAATACTTCTTTTTCCATAGTTGAAACAGCAGTATGTGTATCGTCATTCCAAACATTATGAGCATAATTGGCAGGAACTTTTTTACCTCCACCATTATTTACATATTCTTCAATTTTTTTCCAATTGATGGCTGCGATAAAATCTTTATCGTTTTGCGATGCATTTACTTCTAATAAAGTATTTGATTCTTCTGTGTTATAAGTAGAGAAGAAAAACCAACCGTGAGATTTTCCACGTCCTGGGTGAGATAAATCATAGTTAAAACCAGGCATCATTATTTGGAAAGCAATATTCATTTCACCAGAATCTTTATCTACTTTTAAGAAAGATAAAGCACCTTTAAAGTTTCCTTTCATTTCGCTTATTGGCATATCTCTTTGAGGATAAGGAACTGAAAAACGAGTACCAGCAACTACATATTCTGTGTTTTCAGTCACAAAAGATGAAGAGTGATTACCTGCTGAATTTGGTATTTCAATAATTTCTTCGGTTTCAAAAGTTTTTAATGAAATACGTGCGATACGTGGCGTGTTGTTTTCATTGATAAATACCCAACGACCATCTACGCTACCGTTAGTTTGTGAAATATCTGGATGGTGAGAATCTCCCCAAGGAATAAAACCGTGAGAGGTATTTAACATAGGGGTTGTTTCTTCGTTGTATCCGTATCCTTTTTCAGGATCTTGAGAGAAAACTGGAATTACTCTAAATAATCTACCCGATGGTAAACCATAAACTGCTAATTGCCCACTAAAACCTCCAGAGATGAATGCGTAATGCGAATCATATTCTCCAGGAGCTACATATACTTTTTCTGCAGCATTTCCGGCAATAGCACCTTTTGCAGTACCTTTTGTCTCTTTATCACTTGTTGATGGTGCACAGCTTACTAAAAAAGTAGCTACCACCGCCAATGATAAAATTGATTTAAAAATTGTTTTCATATTATTATAGATTTAAAAATTAGTGATTATTCTTTATTATTTATCTGAAGGAACTAATACTTGGTCAATTACGTGTATCCATCCATTACTAACTTTTACAGATTTTAAAATAGGTGCTCCACCTACAAATATTTTACCGTCTTTGTTCTCTACCGTTAAGTATTTACCAGAAGCCATATATAATTTTCTTCCTTTTTTAGCTTCTTTTTTTAATTGCTTAATAGGGTAGTTTGCTGGAGCCACATGATTTACTAAAATAAAAGCTAGTTTAGCTTTATTTTCTGGTTTTAACAATGTTTCAACTGTTCCTTCTGGAAGTTTGTCAAAACCGGCATTAACGGGAGCAAAAATGGTTAAAGGTCCTGCGTTTACTACGGCATTTTCTACCCCTGCAGCTTCTATTGCAGCCACTAAAGTTGAAAAATCTTCAATAGATTTTGCAACTTGTAGTGCATTGGCTTGTTCACCTTCGGACAATTTTACATTTGCTTGACCGTGATTTTCGGTGTTTACTTCTTCTACATTTGTTGTTGTAGGTGTAGTTTGGTTAGTTTCTTTTACTTCATTTTTACAAGAAGTTAAAATTAAAAAACTAACGAAAAGTAGAGATAAAATTTTGATTTTCATTTTATTGATAGTTTTATTGGTTATTAGTGTTCTTTAAAATGTTATAGAGCGGTTTTGTTTAGTTTTTTTAAAGACGGGAGAAATTAACAACTCCCGTCTTTGTTGGAAATACAACTAATCACTAATCAATAAATACTTCCACTACTAAAAACATTTTCTTTTGGTTTATACAAAGTATTATTTTAAAAATATATTAATCTTTAAAATTTTATTTAGTTAATTTTTAATACTTTGATTATTTGCTTTTTACTATAGATATTATAGGGTTCTGAAAAATTCTAATACTTGTCTCGCCTCTTCTTCAGTAAGACTTTGATTTGCCATTGGCGAACCATTAAATTCCATTAATAATGCTTTTGCATCTGGATCTTTTTGAACCATTTCATCTGGATTTAATATCATATTCATAATCCACTCTGGAGAACGTCTTGTAAGAACACCTTTTGGAGCAGGCCCAATGAATTTTTTTGTAGGCTTGTGACAAGCAGTACATTTTGATTTGTAAATTGCTTTACCTTTTGCAGCCATAGCTTGGTCAATTTCTGCACCAAGTGTAACCGATTTTATTGGTCCAATACCTTTATTAGTAAGGTCGAATGTTTTTTCTTTTTTCTCCGTTTTAGCTTTCTTGGGCGTTTTTTTCTTAGTAGAAATTTTTACTTTTTCTTTTTTAGCTTTTTTGTCGTCTCCTCCACAACTTACTAAAGTTATTGCGAAGATTGCTAGTAGTGATAGTTTGATTAAATTCTTCATTTTGTTTTTATTATTAATGTAATGTTAATTTATGGGACAAAAATAGTAGGACTTATACAGTTAAAATATGACTTTTGTCATAAAACATAAAATAAGACAAATAAGTCTTTTAATAATATAAGTAATTAATTGCCACTCAAATATAATAAAATATAATGAGAAATGTTAATAATAATTCCCGAATGGAATAGAAACTAGCCTAAAATTCCTTTTTGTTTTTTGTAAAAAGCATCTTCTTGCAGTTGCATAAGTTCTCTTGCTTTTTTACGTTTGTAGTTATAAAATTCTTGCTCGTTTGAAATATCCTCATACACACGATTGTTTACTACCATATCGGTTTGTAACAATACTTTTCGTTGATGTTCTTGTTGAGTATTCCAATTTTTAATTGAACTTTCTTGCTCCTCCAATTTCATGTCATATACTCCTTTTGGAGAAAGTAGTTTGGCTAAAATAGGGGAGGTTTCGATGGCCAGAAATAATAGGAAAATAAATAAGGAAGGAAGCCACGGTAATTTATTGAGTGCATTTACTCGTGCCATTAAGCCATCAAACCCATCAATTACAGGTTGTGTTTCTGAAACTTTTGTTTGATAATCTGAAGCTAAACCAGCAATTTGAGTTTCAATTACATTTATTTTTTTAGTATTTAAAATCTTCAATTCCTGAAGCGAGGCTAATTCAGTATCATGCTTATCTCTTTTTTCTTGATAAACAGGACCTTTGCCTAATAGTTCAGTTCCTTTTCTTCCTTCCGCTTCAGCGATATAGGTCTCGTATAAAGCATTTACGGAAGTTTCTTTATCGATAATTTCTTTTTTAAGTGAGGTGATTTCAGTTTGAAGACTTTCTATAGTTGGAATAAATTGTAAGGCAAGTTGATCTTTATTCTGAAGTGTCATTTCATTTTTTTCTTCTAATAACACTTGATTTATTTCCTTTTCAAAAATCTTTAATTCTAGAGGTTTTGCGATTACGATGGCTATGATGACTGCTAATAATAAACGAGGTGTTGCCTGTAAAAACTCATCAAAGAAATGATCTCTTTTTTTAATGGTTGATACAATAAAACGATCTAAATTAAAGATGAGTAAACCCCAAATTAATCCGAAAAAAATAGCAGAAAAATAATTATCAAATACAGTATATAAAGCATAAGCCGAAGCAATAAAAGCCATTACGGCTGTAAAGAAAACAGTGGCACCAATACCTGCGTATTTGGTTTTTTCGCCAGCAGAACATTGATCTAAAATATCGGTATCTGCTCCAGAGCAGAAAATAAAAAAGCGTTGTAACATAGTTTTGATTTGATTGATGAATTTATATAACGCAAATAGTTTGAGTTTGTTACATAAAAAAAGCCTCGAAATTTCGAGACTTTTTAAAAATAATGATATTTTTCAGGTGATTAACAACCCTTTAATCTAATTTCTACTGTTTTATAAAGGTCGTCGTCATTTATTATATTTACAGTTACATCTTTAAAAGCTTTTAACGCCTCAATAGCTAAATCTTTTGTGATTTCTATGCTATTTTTATAATGAGGTCCACCATCAAAGAATAAAAAGCGCGCGCCATTTTCAGATAATTTCTCAATGGTTTTTATAGGGTGTTTAACAGGTTTAGGTGCTTTATTTGGTGCCGGAGGTGGCGGTGGCGGAATAGTAGCATCCGTATCGTTTACATCTTTAATCACTTTTGGAGCTTTTGTAGGTTTTGGTGGAGCTGGAGGTGGTGGTGGAATGTTTGTATTTGAATTATTGATTCCATTTTTTGTAATCTTAACAATAGGATTACTGTTCTTAAAAGTATTCGTTGCGATATTTAATTTACTATTTTCTTTTATTAATGAAATAGCTTTATCTGAAGAAATTCGTTTGTTTTCATAGAAAAAAGCAGCATTACTTTTTGCCATTTTAATAATATGATCTAAAGGTTTTACCGTAGAAAAAGGTGGCGGTGGCGGAAAACAATCTGGAAATGGTTCTGCATTTGCTTTTTGCTCAGGAGTCATTAAATTATAAATGTATTCCAATCGCTCTAAATCTTTCATTAAAACAATTCGGTTCTCTTTGTCTTGACTATTGTACTTTTTTGCTAGTTTGTTGTATTCAGCTAATTGGGATTTAGTTGCTCCATTGTAGGAAACGTCACTGTAAATACTTCCTGGAATGCGAACTCTATTAATGCCATAATTAATTAATATTTCTTGAATATCTGTGATGAATTCCATTCGCACATCGTCTTCGCTAATGATTATAACATCAACAAAATTTGATCGTTGCTCTTGAGTCAAACTTTTATTAAACTTAGTTAAAGTGTTTGGCAATTCATTTATTGTAGTATTAATTCCATTAACAGTGAACGATTTATTTTTTTTAATATTTATAGTAATGTTTTTAGAACTTATTTTTAAATTATCATTTTTAACCCAACAAGCCGTTATTTTTTCAATTCCATTTTCTTTGATAATCTCAATAAAAGGAAATAACTTTTCGGTAGTTTCTTTATTTTCTACATCGATTTTTGCAAAATAAAAGACTTCATTTGGGTATGTTTTTTTGTATGATTTTATTGCATTCGGGATTTCATCAAAAGAAATGAGTTCATCATTATAATAGATGTTTTCTTTGGAATCTATTTTTAAATAAAAATCATTTACAAATGAATTACCATTTTCTAACACTGATTTATTGAGGGTTTCTTTTGTGCTAAAACTATAAATCAATATAGCCAATAACGGAAGCAATAAAAGGCTTCGTGTCCAAATTTTACTTTTTGAAGTGTGTGTTTTCATAATTGTGAATCGTTTTTTGATAAATGAATAATTAATTGAATTTGCCATTTGTGGCGTGCTAGCATCTGATGAAAATGCCAATAAAATATTTTGATATAAACTAGAATCAATTCCTTGGTTTAATACCGCTTGATCTGCTAAAAATTCGTGATTTAACTTGATGCTATGTTTTATAAAATATAGTAATGGGTTGAACCAGAATACAATCTGTAATAGTTCTATAAATAAGACATCAAAACTGTGTTTTTGTTTAGCGTGAGTTTGTTCGTGAAGAATTACTTCGGAAGGGATTTCCTGCAAATCATACTTTTGTTTATTAAGAAAAATATAACTAAAAAAAGTATGAGGTATCACCTTTTCTGTCAGCAATACATTAATATAATCGGAAAACTTTACTTTCTGATTCTGATTAATTCTAATAAGAATTTGAGACAGATTCTTTATAAAACGGAAGCTAAAAAAGACAACTCCTATTAAATAAACAGTCCACAAAATAGAAGGTAAATAATCCAATAATGAAGTGGTTTCTTCTGTTTGAGATTCTAAATTTATTGACGTAAAATTTATTGATGCATTGTTTAAAATCTCCACATAAGTGGTAAATGTTATCAATGGAATTCCGAAGGAAGCCACTAACATTCCCAATAAATAGATGCGTTTAAATTGATGCATATTTTCATTTTCTAAAATCAGTTTATAGAAAACAAATAAGACCGCTAGGCAAGCTCCAGATTTTAATAAGTAGAGTTCCATGATTATTTCTTTTTTATTTCAGAATCAATAATCGTTTTCAATTTTTCTAATTCTTCCTTTGTAAGATTGGTTTCTTGTGTAAAAAAGGAAGCAAATTGGGAGGCGCTATCGTTAAAAAAATTCTTAATCAATCCGTTTACGTGTTTCGAAAAATAATCTTTTTTCTTTACCAAAGGAAAATATTCTCTACTCCGACCTAACTGCTTATAATCTACAAACTGCTTTACTTGCATTCTTTTTAAAAGTGTAGCAATAGTAGTGGTGGCAGGTTTTGGTTCTTCGTAGGCTTCAATTAAATCTTTCATTATTGCGGCTTCAAGTTTCCACAAATGATTCATTAATTCTTCTTCTGACTTGGATAATTTCATATTTATTGCCCGTGAAAACGAGTAGCTTTATTTTATTCTACAAACATAGAATAAATATTTTAATTCTACAAACGTAGAGTGTAAAAATTATTAAGGTCTCGACTGCGCTCGACCAGACATTTATTTTTTTATATTTGCCAGAACTAAGGAAGTTTAATTAATGAGATCCCTGCCTTCGCAGGGAATAGATATGAGCATAGAAAGAGAAGTAAAAAAAAGAGCAGAAGAAAAATGTGAATTTTGTGGAAACAAAGAACATTTAGCAATGTACGTAGTCCCAAAAACACCAGAATATATTGAAGGCGCAGATACGGCAGTATGGGCTTGTAAAACCTGTATTTCACAATTTGACGATGAAGATAATAGAGATGAAAATCATTGGCGTTGCCTAAACGATAGTATGTGGAGTCCAGCGGCACCCGTACAAATAATGTCTTGGAGAATGTTACACCGATTAAAATCTTTTGGTTGGTCACAAGACATGTTGGATATGATGTATTTAGACGATCAACAATTAGAATGGGCTGCTGCCGAAGGTGATGCGGAAGACAAAGTCGACGAAATTATACATCGTGATGTTAATGGTGTGATATTAAAAACTGGAGATTCCGTAGTGTTGATAAAAGACCTTAAAGTAAAAGGTTCGAGTTTGGTTGCTAAACAAGGTACGGCAGTAAGACGTATTTCTTTAGATCGTGAAAATGCTGAATTTATTGAAGGAAAAGTTGGTCCTACTCAGATTGTGATTATTACTAAATATGTGAAAAAATTATAAAAAAGTCTTAGGACTGGATGACCTAGGATTTATGACTGTTTATAATTAAAAAGAGCCTTCAATTATACTTTGAAGGCTCTTTTTTAGTCATACGTCGTAAGTCAAAAAGTCTTATGTCGTCTTTATTTACTCATTTCAGTAAAATAATGGAAAAATTGAGGGATCGTTTCAATTCCTTTTAAATAATTCCAAACTCCAAAATGCTCGTTGGGAGAATGAATGGCATCGCTATCCAATCCGAAGCCCATTAAAATCGTTTTGCTTTTCAGTTCTTTTTCAAACAGTGCTACAATTGGAATACTTCCTCCACTACGTTGTGGAATTGGTGTTTTTCCGAAGGTGTTTTCATAGGCTTTTTCAGCAGCCTTATAACCTAAACAATCTATAGGAGTCACATATGCTTGTCCGCCGTGATGTGGAGTAACTTTTACAGTCACTGCTTCTGGAGCGATATTTTCAAAATGAACTTTAAATAATTCGGTGATTTCTTCCCAATCTTGATTAGGAACCAAACGCATCGAAATTTTAGCAGATGCTTTGCTCGCAATTACGGTTTTTGCACCTTCACCTATATATCCGCCCCAAATTCCGTTGACGTCTAAAGTAGGTCTAATAGAATTTCGTTCGTTGGTGGTATATCCTTCTTCACCAAACACCGCATTGATGTCCAATGCTTTTTTATAAGCCTCTAAACTAAAAGGAGCTTCTCCCATTTTGGCTCTTTCTTCTAAAGATAATTCATCTACCTTATCGTAAAAACCAGGAATGGTAATATGGTTATTTTCATCGTGAAGTGAAGCAATCATTTTTGTCAATATATT
>JASFZG010000052.1:0-12758 GCA_046055745.1 Flavobacteriaceae bacterium
TGAAGCTCTTTTAAGTTAAGGTATATATTATCTGTAGTAACACTTGGTTTAATAAAATGTTTGTTTTTAAAACTTAAATTATGATTAAATCCCTCTTCAGTAGCAGCATTCATAAATATTTTAACATTTTTTATAAATTTTCCTACAGTATTAACAGCATATTTTTCGTTTTCTAAATAGTTTTTAAAACCATAATAAAAATCTAATGTAATAGAATCAAAAGATATAGGGTAATTGTGTATAGTTTCAAACTTTTTTATGTGATTGAGTGTCCTAGTATAATCTTGAATAGTTTTAGAAGCTAATTTTTTTCCAGTACTCTCTTTTACTCTACTTTCGGATTGTGTGATAAATTTATCTACAAAAGAATAAAAAGTAACAACAGCTTCAATCTCTTCTTCTTTTTTTCCTAAGTATATAGCAATATCATTTTTTAATAACTCTTTTTGCTCTTTTAAGTTTGTGGTTTCATAATTACTAACTTGATCAAGTGCAAAATCTTTAAATTTTCTTAACTTTTTATTTAAATTATCTTTAGTTTTTGAGAGTGCAGTAACATTTCTTATTCTTTGATTGCCTTGATCCCAAAACTCTGGCGTAATTTTAATTTTTGTTGAGCCTCTTAATCTAATTTTAGCAGATAAATGAATGTCATAGTTTATAGAAACAGGTTTATTAGTTTCTGTGTTACGAAGTAAGAATTTTACCGTAGCCATTTAGGATTGATTTTTAACCAAAACAAATATAGTAAATAAATTAAATGTGTCGGTATTTGTGTCGGTATTTTATTTGTTTAACTTTGTTGTTGTTTGTTTAATTTTGTAACAAACCTAATAAAATAAACTGTTTGACAGGTATTTATAGAAATTTAGAAAAGGTTAATTATATATAATATGAGTCCTTGTGGGTCAACAAAAAAGCTTCAATTTATTGAGGCTTTTTTTATACTTTAAAAGTAATAACTGGTAATTCAGCGTGGTTAGATACATCTTTGCCAATACTTCCAGTAAATAAATAGGATAATCCTTTTCGACCACTTGTGTTTATAATTATTGCATCAGCATCTATAACACTTGAGAAATTAATAATACCAGCTTCAACAGAATTGTCATTATAAATATTTAAGGTGTAATCGCCTAAGTCAAAATTATTTATAAAATTTCTAATAGCATCGCTTGATTCTTTTGTGGTTTCGAAATTACTAATAGTATTAATTTTTAATAAATGAATTCTAGCATTAAAAAGAGATACAAAATCTAAAATTTTTTGAAAAGATACTTTGTTCTTTTTCTCAAAATTAGAGGCAAATACAACATTCTCAATTTTAAATTGTTCAATTTTATTTTTAATAACTAACACCGGAATTTCAGAATTTCGTACCACTTTTTCAGTATTAGAACCAATAAGCATTTCTTCTAATCCCGAAGTTCCTTTGGACCCCATTACAATTAAATCTACTTTTTTATTTTTGCTTTCTTCTATAATTCCATCAAAAGCTTTATGAAATTGAACAGAATCTTCAACTTCTAATCCTTTTAAAAAAGAAAGTTTTTTAAATTCTTCAAATTTTTCATGAGCCCTTTTTAAAAATAATAAAGCAGTAGGAGTATTACTTGATGAACCATAGCTAGAAGGGTCAATAATACCAGTAGGAAGTTCAAGCATATGCAACAAGTAAATCTTTGCGTTAGAAATTTTTGCTATATCAGAAGCAACTTGTGCGGCGTATTTTGCTTGTTCAGAAAAATCGATAGGGACTAAAATACTTTTCATAAAAATTTAATTAGGTTATTGCATACATGGTAAAAATAGCAATTTTAAATTAAAAAGAAGAATGATTTTTTATCAATTAAAAAAATGTTACTATATTTGCACCGAAATTAAAGAGATTAAAGTGGAAAGGAGGGGACGGTAAGTCCCCTCTTTCTATAGAAGGAAATGGATAAAGTTAAAATTAAAAACTTGGTGAATGATGCTCTTGAAGAAAATTCAAGTTTGTTTTTGATAGCATTAAATTTTTTATCAGATAATAAAATTTTAGTGGAAGTAGATGGAGATCAGGGAGTTTCTCTTGAAGAATGCATTAGAATAAGTAGAGCGGTTGAACATAATTTAGATCGAGAAGAAGAAGATTTTTCATTAGAAGTAACCTCACCAGATATTGCAAAACCATTAGTTGTAAAAAGACAATACAAAAAAAATATAAATCGTACCTTACAAGTTAAATTAATAGATAATTCAAAAATTGAAGGAAATTTGAATAATGTAAACGAAGATGATATTGAATTAGAATGGAAAGCAAGAGAACCAAAACCTGTTGGAAAAGGTAAAATAACAGTAGTAAAAAATAAAACAATAGCTTTTAAAGATATTTTAGAAGCAAAAGTGAAATTATTATTTTAATAAAGTAAATGCATGGAAAATTTAGCATTAATTGAATCATTTTCGGAATTTAAAGGAGATAAAAATATTGATAGGGTTACGCTTATGGCGATTCTTGAAGATGTATTTAGAGCAGCTTTAAAAAGAAAATTTGGATCTGATGACAATTTTGATATTATTATAAATCCAGATAAAGGAGATTTAGAAATATGGAGAAATCGTATCGTAGTTGCAGATGGTGAAGTTGAAGATCCTAATGAAGAAATTGAACTAACTGAAGCTCAGAAAATTGAACCTGATTTTGAAATTGGGGAAGATGTTTCTGAAGAAGTTAAGTTAGTAGATTTAGGAAGAAGAGCTATTTTGGCATTACGTCAAAACTTAATTTCTAAAATTTATGAGCATGATAGCACTAACACTTTTAAACATTTTAAAGAATTAGAAGGAGATATCTATAGTGCAGAAGTTCATCATATTCGTCATAATGCAATAATATTATTAGACGATGACGGTATTGAAATTATTTTACCAAAAAGTGAACAAATCCGTTCCGATTATTTTAGAAAAGGAGATTCCGTTCGAGGTATCATTAAATCGGTTGAATTACGTAGTAACAAACCTGTAATTATATTATCAAGAACAGCTCCTGAATTTTTAGAAAAGCTATTTGAACAAGAAATTCCAGAAGTTTTTGATGGGTTAATTACCATTGAAAAAGTCGCTAGAATACCAGGGGAAAAAGCAAAAGTAGCGGTAGATTCATATGATGATAGAATTGATCCTGTTGGAGCTTGTGTAGGTATGAAAGGATCTAGAATTCATGGTATTGTTAGAGAACTAGGTAATGAAAATATTGATGTACTCAATTACACAAAAAACACAGAATTGTTTATAGCACGTTCTTTAAGTCCCGCAAAAGTAGCTTCTATGGTAGTTCATGAAGAGGAAGATAGAGCTGATGGTAAAAAAGGTAGAGTTGAGGTGTTTTTAATGCCTGAAGAAGTATCTAAAGCCATTGGTAAAAACGGAGTTAATATTAGATTAGCATCACAACTTACTGGTTTTGATATTGATGTTCAACGAGAAGGAGTTGAAATGGAAGATGATGTTGAATTGACCGAATTTTCAGATGAAATAGAAGCTTGGGTAATTAAAGAATTTAACAATATTGGAATTGACACAGCCAAAGGCGTATTAGATAAAAGTGTTGAAGAACTCGTAAGTAGAACCGATCTTGAAGAAGAAACTATTTTGGAAGTTCAAAAAATATTAAAAGAAGAATTTGAAGACTAGTTTTTAAATTCAACAATAATTGGCTTAAAAATAATTATATGGCTAACAATAAAACATTGAGACTGAATAAGGTATTGCGAGAATTAAATATTTCGTTGGATAGAGCCGTGGAACATTTAGAAACCCACGGATTTGAAGTTGAAGCACGTCCTACAACTAAAATATCTGATGAAGAATATCAAATATTATTAGATGGTTTTCAAACGGATCGATCCAAAAAAGCAGCCTCAAAGGAAGTTAGTGAAGAGAAACGTAAAGAAAAGGAAGAGCTTAGAATTGCTGCTGAAGAAAAACAACGGTTAAGACACGAAGCTGAAGAGGCTAAAAGGGTTGTTATTAAAGGCAAAGCAGAAAAATTAGAGGTAAAAACGGTTGGAAAAATTGATATTAATCCAAAACATCATAAAGAAAATTTATCTGTTCAGCCAAAAGAAGAAGTAGAACAGAATCAACCTAAAGAAAAAATAAAAGCTGAAAAGGTTGAGTCTAGCAAAGAAAATGTTGAAGTTAAAAAAGATGTAAAAGTTGCTAAAGAAGAACCTATTAAAGTTGAAAGTAAAACTATAGAAGCCCCTATTAAAGAGAAAGAAATAAAAAAGGAAAAAGCTGAAGTAATTGCAGAAATTAAAAAGAAGGAAGTTTCTAAAAAAGTTGAAGAAAAGAAACTTGAAGTAAAAAAATCAGAACCAAAAGTTTCTAAAACTGAAACTGTAAAAGAAGAAGTTAAAAAAGAAACAAATATTGACACAAAAGAGGAAACACCTTCAGAACCTCAAGCCATAGCTACTCATTATAAAAAATTATCTGGCCCAAAAATGACAGGTCAGACTATAGATTTAAAACAGTTTGAACGTCCTAAAAAGAAAAAGCCTGTAGCTGGTGCTAAAAAAGATACTACCAAAAAAGAGGCTAATGATGCAAATAAAAAGAAAAGGAAAAGAATAAAAAAAGCACCTACTTCAAATTTCAGAAAACCGGCAACAGGTACTAATCAGAATAGAGGTAATCAAAGAGGCAATCAACGGTTACATAGAAAACCTATTGTTAAAGCAGAACCAACAGAGGCAGATGTTCAAAAACAAGTTAGAGAAACCTTAGAAAAACTTCAAGGAAAATCTAAAAAAGGTAAAGGAGCAAAACACAGAAGAGATAAAAGAGATTTGCACAGGCAACAATCTGAAATAGACATTGAAATACAAGCAGCTGAAAGTAAAATTTTAAAACTTACTGAGTTTGTAACGGTTAGTGAATTGGCAACAATGATGAATATTCCAGTTACTAATGTTATTTCAGCTTGTATGACTTTGGGTATGATGGTTACGATGAATCAACGCTTAGATGCTGAAACACTGACTATTGTGGCTGAAGAATTTGATTTTTCAGTAAACTTTATTGGTGCTGAAGTTGAAGAGGCTATACATGAAGATGTAGACAAGGATGAAGATTTATTACCAAGAGCTCCAATTGTTACTGTAATGGGACATGTAGATCATGGTAAAACTTCATTGTTAGATTATATTCGTCATGAAAATGTAATTGCTGGTGAATCAGGTGGAATTACACAACATATTGGTGCTTATGGAGTTAAACTAAAAAATGGTCAGGAAATGGCATTTTTAGACACTCCCGGTCATGAAGCTTTTACAGCAATGCGTGCTCGTGGTGCTCAAGTTACGGATTTAGTTATTATTGTAATTGCGGCAGATGATGATGTAATGCCACAAACTAAAGAGGCAATTAGTCACTCACAAGCGGCTGGAGTTCCAATAGTTTTTGCAATAAATAAAATTGATAAGCCAAATTCAAATCCTGAAAAAATTAAAGAACAACTTTCACAAATGAATTTGTTAGTTGAAGATTGGGGAGGAAAAATTCAATCTCAAGAAATATCAGCTAAAACAGGACAAGGAGTTGAAGATCTTTTAGAAAAAGTGTTGTTAGAAGCCGAAATGCTAGATTTAAAAGCAAATCCAAATAAACATGCTTTAGGTACGGTTGTAGAAGCCTTATTAGACAAAGGACGTGGATATGTTTCCACTATTTTGGTTCAAGAAGGAACGCTTAAAATTGGAGATTATATGTTAGCTGGTAAACATAGTGGTAAAGTTAAAGCTATGTTTGATGAGCGGGGGAATAATATGAATGAAGCTGGCCCATCAAAACCAGTATCTATATTAGGTTTAGATGGAGCACCTCAAGCAGGAGATAAGTTTCATATTTTTGAAGATGAAAAAGAAGCGAAACAAATTGCAACAAAACGAGCCCAATTACAGCGTGAGCAATCAGTTCGTACGCAACGCCATGTAACCTTAGATGAAATTGGAAGAAGAATAGCATTGGGTGATTTCAAAGAATTAAATATTATTTTAAAAGGTGATGTTGATGGTTCAGTAGAAGCTTTAACAGATTCTTTCCAAAAATTATCTACCGACGAAATTCAAGTAAATATAATTCATAAAGGCGTTGGTGCAATTACAGAATCTGATGTTTTATTGGCAACTGCTTCTGATGCAATTATTATTGGCTTTAATGTTCGACCTTCTGGAAATGCGAGATCTATTGCTGAAAATGAAGAAATTGATATCAGAACCTATTCCATTATTTATGATGCAATTAATGACTTGCGTGATGCTATGGAAGGAATGTTGTCTGCAGAAATAAAAGAAGAAGTTACAGGTAATGTTGAAATTAGAGAAGTTTATAAAATTTCTAAAGTGGGTAACATTGCAGGTTGTATGGTAACTAGTGGTAAAATATTTAGAAATTCCAAAATTAGAATTATTAGAGAAGATGTTGTAATCTATTCAGGAGAGTTGACTTCTTTAAAACGATTTAAAGATGATGCGAAAGAGGTTGCAAAAGGGTATGATTGTGGAATTCAAATTAAAAACTTCAATAATATAGAAGTTGGCGATGTAATTGAAGCTTATCAAGAAGTTGAAGTTAAAAAGAAGCTGAAAAGAAATTAATTAATAAAAAAGGCGAGCATTGCTCGCCTTTTTTATTAAATCTAAATTTTATCTTCTAAAACAAAAGCGCCTATAAATTTCTGTTGAATTATATTTAAAATCCTATCCGCCTCTAAACGTGTCGCAAAATTCCCTACTTGTGTTTTCCATTCAGGAGCAGCATAAATTATGTTAACTTGGTAATCAGGAAATAAGTTTTGAAATTGCGTCTTTTTAGCGTAGGCTATTTTTTCGGTTCCATTAAATAATTGAATTTTATATACTGTAGAAGTCTTATTTTTTTTATTAAAATCACGTTTTTGACTTATTAAAGTAGTTATTTTATGCTGTTCAGTTTGTGAATATGTATTTGTAAAACTTGCTAAAATTGCTAAAAGCAACATTATTAATATTTTTCTTGTATTAAAATTCATAATTTTTATTTTCCCCAAATGTAAAATATTCCTTTTTAAATTGAATTGTGTAAACGTTATTTAGAATGATTATAAATTACATTTAACATTACGCTAACGTTTTCTGTTTTCGTATTTAATCTTATTTTTGTCCAATCTTTAAAAATGACTTATGTCATAAAATTTTAAAGAAAAATTATACCAAACAGATTAGAAAATAATTTTTAAGTATGAAAAGTGTGATTAAACACCTTACAACCAACAAACTGACTAAGCTAACATTCGTTTTAATTTTTACAAGTTTATTAAGTTTTTCCCAACAAGGGGATTATGCTAGTGGTAAAAAATTGTTCAATGCAAATTGCGCAGCTTGCCATAGGTTAGATAAAAAGCTAATTGGTCCTGCATTGGCTAATGTTACAGAATTACGTTCGTTAGCATGGTTAAAACTTTGGATTAAAGATAATAATGTTTTACGTGCCAGTGGAGATGCTGATGCAAAAGCAATATTTGAAGAGTTTAAAGGCATGCCAATGATGGCATTTCCTCAATTATCAGACAAAGATATTGTGGATATTTTAGAATATACTAAAGGAAAACCAAAAGCGGATGTTGCGGCTGTAACTCCTATTAAGGTAGATCCTGCTGTTGAACGTGGAAAAAAAATATTTAAGGCTAATTGTACCGCATGTCATAAATTAGATAAAAAATTAATTGGTCCTGCACTATTTAAAATTGGTGAAACACGTTCATTAGAGTGGTTAAAACTTTGGATTAAAGATAATAATGCTTTACGTGCTAGTGGTGATAAAGATGCAAAAGCAATATTTGAGGAGTTTAAAGGAATGCCAATGACCTCATTTCCTCAATTATCAGATCAAGATATTGAAGATGTTGTTAAATACTTAAATGTTGGTGATGTAAAACCAGTTGCAACTCAAGTTGCTGTGTCTAAATCAGACCCTCGATTTGATAGGCCAATGGTAAGTGTTGGTGTTTCATTAACATTAACCATTTTCGCTTTTTTGTTATTATCATTAATAATTGCTTCCACGACTAAAAAAACTTCAGAGAGAGAACAAGAGCCAAATATGTTGGTTACGTTGTTTAAAAATCCTTTTTTACGATTTTTAGGGTTAATTTTTGTGTTATTGGGAAGTGCTTATTTAGTGTTTGCTTGGTTTTTACAAGTAGATGTTAATGAAGGATATCAACCAATACAGCCTATACATTTTTCTCATGCCGTGCATGCGGGAGCTAATAAAATTGATTGTCAATATTGTCACTCTTCTGCAAAGCATAGTAAAACGTCAGGTATTCCATCGGTTAATGTTTGTATGAATTGTCATAAAGGAATTTCAGAATATAATGGAAAATTATTTGGAGGATACACTAAACCTGAATTGGATGGTGAAATTCAAAAAATGTACGACGCAATTGGTTGGGATAAAGAAAATTTACAATACAAAAAAAATTATAAACAAAAACCAATAAAATGGGTTCGAATTCATAATCTACCAGATTTTGCATATTTTAACCATTCACAACATGTAACGGTTGCAGGTGTTGCTTGTCAAAAATGTCACGGACCAGTTGAAACCATGGATGAAGTTAAGCAATCAACTAAATTAACTATGGGTTGGTGTATAAACTGTCATAAAACTACTGAAGTTAATATGAAGGATAATGGATATTATAAAAATATTCACGAACAACTTTCAAAAAAATATGGCTTAGAAAAAGTTACGGAGGCTCAAATGGGTGGACAAGAATGTGGTAAATGTCACTATTAATAAAAAATATAGAAATTACATATATAAACAATGGCATCAAATAAAAAATACTGGAGAAGCGTTGAGGAATTAAAAGCTGATAGTCCTATTGTCGAAAGTTTACAACAAAAGGAATTTGCAGAAGAACTTCCAACGGATGCGTTTTTAGGAGATAAAGAAAACTTATCAAAACCATCAACTACCAGAAGAGATTTTTTGAAATATGTTGGGTTTTCAACAGCAGCAGTTACTTTGGCAGCTTGTGAAGGACCGGTTATAAAATCTATTCCATATGTTGTAAAGCCAGATAATATTATTCCTGGGGTTGCAAATTATTATGCTTCCACTATGGCAGATGGAACCGATTTTGCAAATATATTAGTTAAAGTACGTGAAGGACGTCCAATTAAAATAGAGCCAAATAAAATGGCTGGAAATTGGGGAGCTACTTCTGCAAGAGTGCAGGCATCTGTTTTATCATTATACGATAATAATAGATTGCGTAATCCATTAATGGAAACTAAAGAGTCTGATTGGAAATCTATAGATAAAAAAGTAATTGAAACTTTAAAAGGTTTAAAAGGTTCTGATAAAAAAATAGTGGTGCTTACTGGTACAACAGCAAGCCCATCTTCAAATAAAGTTATTGAAGATTTTACTAAAGCTTATGAAAACGTGTCTTATGTTGTTTATGATGCATTATCAGAAAGTGCAGCATTAGATGCTTTTCAAGAGGTTTATGGCGTTAGAGCTTTGCCAGACTATAAGTTTGAAAATGCAGAAGTTATTGTTTCTGTTGGAGCCGATTTTTTAGGAGATTGGCAAGGAGGTCATTATAGTGCAGCTTATACAAAAGGAAGAAAACCTGTAAATGGCAAAATGTCAAAACTCATTCAGTTTGAATCCAATATGTCGTTAACAGGTGCTAATGCAGATAAACGAATTCCGGTTAAACCATCAAATCAAATTTATGCTTTATTAAATTTATATAATGTAATTACTGGTAATAGCGTAAAATCAAAATTAACTTCTGCTGATAAAGCAGTTAAAATAGTTGCTGAACAACTTAAAAAAGCAGGTAAAAAAGCAGTAGTTGTTACAGGTATTCAAAATAAAGAAGCACAATTAATAGCTATTGCTATTAACCAAGCATTACAATCTGAAATAATGGATGCCACTTCACCTCGTTTTGTAAAAGTTGGAGATGATAAAGCGGTGGCTAATTTGGTAAAAGAAATGAATGAAGGTAAGATTGGAGCATTATTATTGCACAATGTTAATCCATCATATACTTTACCAAATGCAAATAAATTTAATACAGGACTTA
This sequence comes from Flavobacteriaceae bacterium, assembly GCA_046055745.1. Classification (GTDB taxonomy): domain Bacteria; phylum Bacteroidota; class Bacteroidia; order Flavobacteriales; family Flavobacteriaceae; genus Marifrigoribacter. Next base: position 10,136 of record JASFZG010000052.1, read on the forward strand.
AAAAGGTTAAATTATCTATAACTTTTGATTCAAGTAATACAGAAACAGCATCAAATACAAATATTGTAGCCATTACTCCACATTATTTAGAGTCTTGGGGAGATTCAACCTTTCAAACAGGGCAATATGCTTTAATGCAACCAACAATTCAACCTTTATTTAATACACGTCAATTTGAAGAATCCTTATTAATTTGGATGGATTCAAATGTATCGTATTATGATTATGTAAAAGAAAATTGGACTACTTCAATTTTAAATGGATCTTCATGGAATAAAGCACTTGAAGATGGTGTTTTTATAGTAGATTCAAATATAGAACTTTCTTCAAATGAGATTGATATCAATCAAACTGCTACCGATTTATTAAAATCTGCAAAACCAGCAGATTTTGAATTAAATCTTTATGCTAAAACAAGTTTGGGTGATGGTAAACAAGCTAATAATCCTTGGTTACAAGAACTACCCGATCCAATTTCAAGAACTTCGTGGGATAATTACTTAACTATTTCTGCAGCGGATGCTGAAGCATTAAATCTTAAAAATTGGAATGTAAGTAATGGAGCCTTAAATGGAAGTAGAGCAACATTAAAAGTTGGAGATGTTGTCTTAAAGAATGTTCCAGTGTTTATTCAACCTGGTCAGGCTAAAGGAAGTGTTGGTATTGCTGTTGGTTATGGAAGAACTGCAGGAATGCAAAAAGATATGATGGTAGGTATTAATGCTTTTCCATTATTACAAGATTTTAATCCATTTCAAAAAGTTGAAATTTCTAAGACAGAAGGTGAACATGAATTTGCTTGTGTACAATTACAACACACCATTATGGGGCGTGATGAAATTATTAAAGAAACCACTTTAGATGATTTTATCAATAAACCAAAAGAAGATTGGAATGAAACACCTGAATATTCTTTAAATCATGAAGAAGTTCCTGCAAATAGAGTAGATCTTTGGGAAAAATTTGACGATACTATTGGGCATCATTTTAATTTATCAATTGATTTAGCTACCTGTACGGGTTGTGCAGCATGTATTGTAGCTTGCCATTCTGAAAATAATGTACCTGTTGTTGGAAAACATGAAATTAGAGTAAGTAGAGATATGCATTGGTTGAGAATTGATAGATATTACACTTCTGATATGACCAATGAAAAAGCTAAAGAGGAAGATATTTTTGGATCAGGTGAAATGTTTAATGAAATGATGGTGCCTCAAGAAAATCCTCAAGTTGCTTTTCAGCCAGTAATGTGTCAACATTGCAATCATGCACCTTGCGAAACTGTTTGTCCAGTTGCTGCAACTTCTCATAGTCGTCAAGGTCAAAATCATATGGCATATAATCGTTGTATAGGTACAAGATATTGTGCAAATAACTGTCCATATAAAGTTCGTAGATTTAATTGGTTTAAATATGCTGAAAATAGTGAATTTGACTTTAATATGAACAACGATTTAGGAAGAATGGTATTAAATCCAGATGTTGTAATTCGTTCAAGAGGAGTTATGGAAAAATGCTCTATGTGTATTCAAAAAACACAATTAAGTATTTTAACAGCTAAAAAAGAAGGACGGCCAGTTAAAGATGAAGAATTTCAAACGGCTTGTTCAAGTGCTTGTCCAACAGGATCAATGGTGTTTGGAGATGTAAATGATAAAGAAAGTGAAGTAGCACATTTAATTAAAGATGATAGAACTTTTCACTTACTAGCGGAAGTAGGTACAAAACCTAACGTGATGTATCATTTAAAAGTTAGAAATACAGAAGAATCATAAATAAAAATTAAGATAGATATTAAATTATGTCTCATTACGAAGCACCTATAAGAGAACCATTAATAATTGGTAATAAAAATTACCACGACATTACCGTTGATGTTGCGGCACCTGTTGAAGGTAAAGCCAATAAAAAATGGTGGATTGCATTTACTATAGCTTTAGTTGCATTTTTATATGGAATTGGAGCTATTATTTATACCATTGGAACAGGTATTGGAGTTTGGGGATTAAATAACCGTGTTAACTGGGCCTGGGATATTACCAATTTTGTTTGGTGGGTAGGTATTGGTCATGCAGGTACATTAATTTCGGCAGTATTATTATTGTTTAGGCAAAAATGGAGAATGGGTATTAACCGTTCTGCTGAAGCAATGACAATATTTGCAGTATTTCAAGCGGGATTATTTCCTATTATTCATATGGGTAGGGTATGGAATGCATTTTATGTGTTGCCATTACCAAATGCGCTAGGTTCTTTATGGGTAAACTTTAACTCTCCTTTATTATGGGATGTATTTGCAATTTCAACCTATTTATCGGTATCCTTGGTATTTTGGTACACAGGTTTATTACCTGATTTTGCAATGCTTAGAGATAGAGCTGTTCGACCTTTTCAAAAGAAAATATATGGTATATTAAGTTTTGGTTGGTCAGGTAGATTAAAAGATTGGCAACGTTTTGAAGAAGTATCCTTAGTATTGGCTGGTTTAGCTACACCTTTGGTGCTTTCGGTACATACTATTGTGTCTATGGACTTTGCTACTTCGGTAATTCCAGGTTGGCATAGTACTATTTTCCCTCCTTATTTTGTAGCTGGTGCAATTTTCTCTGGTTTTGCAATGGTG
>JASFZG010000053.1:0-4683 GCA_046055745.1 Flavobacteriaceae bacterium
CTGCGAACATACATCGTAGAGTATGGACCACGTAAATAAGGTGCAATTCCTGCTACAAAATTTTCGTGCTGAAAAATTTCAGAATCGGATTTAGTTTTTTCAGATTTAAAATTAATATGTTGAAGATCTTTACGAGTCATCATTGTTTTTTAATTCTAATTTATTAAGAAATTGATAATAACTTTCAAAAGCTATAAACATTGCAAAATGAGTGTCAGTACTCATATCTCTAATGTTCAACCTATATATATCTACTAATTCTTTTCTGTTTAATTTACCATCACTAAAAAAAAGAATAGCATTTTTGACTTCAGTATTTTTTATATTTTCAATAAGACAACTTATATAATCAGATTTGTAATTTAATGATTTGTCATTATTCCAAAGTTGATTTTCTTGAGCTAATATTTTTACGATATCTCTTGTGTGATTTGAAGTAATATTTTCGTAATCAGCTACTCCAGAAGCTCCGTTTACAATATAAAGTGCAAGACTATATTGATGTTTTAAATTTTCTGTTTGCCCATTATTTTTAGCATAATTTGCAATATCCTCCCGGAAACTATAATAAACTTCACGAGCCAGATTTGCATCCATCTCATTACATTTTATAGTTAGTTTTTCTTTATCAAGAAACTGATACTTTAATGGTTTCGAACAACTATAGAAAGTTGTAATTATTAAAGTAAATAAGATAATCTTACTCATATTATTTTTCGGTTTTTAATCTTTCTTGTTCCATTTTTTCTGAAAGGCGTCTTTCAATAATAGGCTCTATTAGAGTTTTTCTCGCTTTTATTTTTACAAATGGAAACAATTCTAAGTCCTCTTTCATTCGGTCATTTGAATTAGGATGTATGTTCGTTCCTAATAGTTCAAGTTTTCCTGAATCGAATAAATCTTGTTCTTTTTGGGCACTTTCCTTTATTTTTCGCTGAATGATTCCTTCTTTTAATTGTTTAAGAAAGCCTCTATTTTTTTCTATATTTTTGAAAAGTACTAAAGCTTTTTCTGAAAGTTGATCAGTCAAGGACTCTATATAATAAGCACCTTTTGAAGGATCTTCAGTAAAATTAAAATAACTCTCTTCTTTTAAAACTAACAACTGATTTCTTGCAATTCGCTCCCCAAATTCATTACTTTTATGATAAATAGCATCGTAAGCTAAACTACAAATGGAATCCGTTCCGCCTTGTATAGCACTCATATATTCAGTAGTAGTTCTGAGTAAATTTACATTATAATCGTAGAGAGTTTTGTTTCTTTTTGTGGGAGTTGCAATGATATAACATTCCGTAAAAGTGTTATATTCTTTAGCAATTAAAGCGTATAACTTTCGAAAAGCTCTGATTTTTGCAATTTCGAAAAAGTAATTAGTGCCAACTGAAATTTTAAAAGTGATTTTTAGGTTTTTGTTTTTTGATTCTGAAGAAAAATGATTCAAATATTCGTTGGCTTGTGCCATTCCATAAGCCAATTGCTGAATCATATTTGCACCTGCATTTTGGTACAAGGAAGTATCGATACTTATAATGCTTTCTGATTTGTTCTTCTGAAGAATTGTTTCTAAAATAGAATGGTCTTCCTTTAAATTATGAAACCAATTTCCTGTTCGAACTAAATTCCCTATAATGTCAATATTATAAAATACAGTCGCATTTTTATCTGAAAAAAAACCTTTCAATTGAGAAACAATTTCTGAAGAAAGAAACTTAAAATCAAAATGAATATTACAGTTTTTAAAAGGAAAATCATTAAAAACTTGCTCAATATCAAAGACTTTTTCAGAAACTAATAAAACTGCTTCTGCACCACGATTAGCAACGTCTAATATTAACTGATTGGCAATAGTTTCATCATCGATAAAAATGGATTGTGTGATGTTCCAGTTCTTTGGAAACCCTGGAATATCTTGAAAATCATTTTGGAAATCATCTTGATGATAAAAAGGTTTCACATCGATCCCTTCTAAGTTTTTCCAAATAAGGGTATCGTTATAATCGGCACCTTTTAAATCGGCTTGGATTTTCTGTTTCCATTCTTTAGCAGAAACTTTTTCAAATTCGTTAAACAAAAATTTACTCATTGTCTTTTTTTGTTTTTAAACTGTCTTGCTTTTCGATGATATAAATGTCTTCATTTTCCTTTTTAAGATAATATTTTTCACGAGCAAATTTTTCTAATTGGTTGCTATCTTTCATTTTTTCGATAAAGACTTTATCTTTTTTAATTTCGTCTTGATAGGTGTTTTTCTGATTTTCTAATTTCTCAATACTACTGTTTAATTCTTGATGAATTAAATAAGAATTAGTATCAAAAAACAACATCCAAACAATAAAAATGATAACAATTAGCAAATATTTATTGCTAATTATTTTGACCCATCTTTTACTCTTTATTTCGGAAAATTTACTCAATTTTCAATTAATCTTTGATTGATAATTTTTCTAATTAAATCTACTGCAACGGTATTGTAACGGTTGTTAGGTATTATGATATCTGCATATTCCTTTGTAGGTTCAATAAATTGTTGATGCATCGGTTTTAAGGTTGTTTGATACCTGTTTAAAACCTCTTCTAAATCCCTTCCTCTCTCTGCCATATCACGACGTAACCTTCTAATTAATCGTTCGTCACTATCAGCGTGAACATATAGTTTTATGTCGAATAACTCTCTAATATCAGGATGAGTTAAGATTAAAATTCCTTCCACAATAATTACTTTTTTAGGGTAAGTAGTAACGGTTTCTTTAATTCTGTTGTGTTCTACAAATGAATAAATAGGTTGCTCTACAGAATGTCCTTTTTTAAGTTCTTTTAAATGAGAAACCAACAAATTAAAATCGATTGCTTTTGGATGATCAAAATTAATTTTTTTACGTTCCTCAAATAGCATATCACTGGTGTCGTTATAATATGAATCTTGCGATATTACACAAACTTCATCTTTTGGGAGTTCACCGATTATTTGATTTACAACGGTTGTTTTACCACTTCCGGTACCACCAGCAATTCCAATTACAAGCATAAAAAAAGGTTTTTACAAATGTAGTGAGAATTACGGTTTTATTCCTAAAAATAATATCTCAAAACTTATTTGTCTGAATTTATAATATTGTCTAGTCCTAAAATACAGCTACAGATTAATATTTGATTTTTCACTATTTAAATACATCGAATTGGGGTTTTATAATCCAAAGACAGATGTAATATTTATTAATAATAGTGATAAGTCTAGATGGATTTGAATGTCCAAAAAGCGTTATTGGGCAAAGGTGCTTCGAAGACCTGGGGCTTTTTAGAATTAGCGGCTTCATAGGTTAATTTCCAAGCGTGAAGGCAAATAGACAGTGGTAAATATTCTTGATCTGAACCATATTTTTCATCTCCAATAATAGGAAGCCCTATATTAGCTAATTGAGTTCTTATTTGGTGGAATCGACCAGTTTTCGGTTTTATTTTTAAAAGGTAACCAACATCATTTTTGGCTATAACTTGATAGGAAAGCATACAGTTTAGGGAGTCTTTTGATTTTGCTTGGACTATATCTGCTCTTTTTTCTTTATTATTTTTTACGAGAAAATTTACTAAGTTTCCTTTGCTTTTTTGTGGTTTGTTTTTAACAATTGCTAAATAAGTTTTTTGAACTTTACGACTACTAAATAGATTATTAAATTCTACAAGAACACTTTTTTTCTTGGCAAGAATCAATACTCCACTTGTTACGCGATCTAATCTATGTATGATACCAATATATGGCTTCTGTTTATGTTTTAAAAGGTGATTAAGAACTTGAGATTCAACAGTGATAGCTTCGTAAGGGCTTTTTTCACTTATAAGTCCAGCAGCTTTGTTTACGACTAGATAATCGTTGTTTTCATATAATACTTCAAGCTTTGGCATTAGTTTTTCTTTTTCAAATTTAAAAATAGTACGAATACAATGAAGGCTTTCAGGTGAAATTTATTTATCTAAGTTTTGAAAATAAAATAAAGACTACCCTATAATTTAACGTCTCTTTTTTCTAGATTTATGTTTGGATCTTCGACGTGAATGACTTGAAGGAATCGCATCATCAAAGGTGTTTTTTACGTCTTTAGGCTTAATGCTTTTCCAAGAATTTTTTTCTTTTTCTGGCACTAATAGGTCTGCCAAATCTTTTCTACCCACTTTATTCAACGTTTTTCTAATCCAATCTTTATTTTCTTTTTTATACCAAAAGAAGAAACGATGCTGTTCATCTTTTTCTTTTTTAGATATTGGAGTTTTGGTTGGTTTTAGCGTGTAAGGGTGAAATCCACTATAATAAATAACCGTTGCAACCGTCATTGGTGTTGGCGTAAAGCCTTGTACTTGTTCTAACTGAAACCCCATGTCCTTAGTTTCAGCAGCAAGATTAGCCATATCTTCTAACTCGCAAGCTGGATGATTTGAAATAAAATAAGGAATCAACTGAAGCTTCAAGTTATTCTTTATATTGATTTTATCAAAACGTTTTTTAAACTTATGAAAATATTGAAATGAAGGTTTACGCATCAACTTTAAAACGGGATCAGACGTGTGTTCTGGAGCCACTTTTAAACGTCCAGAAATATGTTTTGTCATTACTTCTTCCGTATAATCATCTAATTCTTTTGGATCCGCATTTTTATTGAATTCTGGCACCAACATATCGTGTCGAAT
>JASFZG010000054.1:0-10922 GCA_046055745.1 Flavobacteriaceae bacterium
CAAAAGTGCCACTCCAATGTGGAAAGTATTAGTGGTGAATTTTGCTTTATTATTAATGGGTATTGGATTAGGGATTTTCATCGCAGGATTTTTAAGTCAGGTATTAAAAGTAGATGAAGATATCGCCTATCCAGGAACCATCTTTTTAATGGCGGGAATAGGGTTATTTACTGGTTTTTACCTTACTAAAAAATTGAATAAAGATATCTAAAAAGATCTTATAACACTTTTTATTAAAATCATTTTGAAGACTTTTTATAGTTTCTCAAAATGATTTTTTTTATGTTTATAGAATATTTTTTTTAGAATTAATATTTATTGACAAGCACATCTAGAGGTTATTTAAATTATTAATTAATTTACGTAATTTGTAAAACAATTATTCCTTTTTATGTTGATTCGTATTTGCTTGTTTTTATGTTTCGTACAATTTTCATTTGCTCAAAATGGAATCACTCCGCTATTAGATAGCTTGTCTAAAGTTACAAATGAAACTGAAAAATCAAGAATAAGTCTAAAAATTGCCTCAGAGTTAACGACTTCCGATTGGAAAAGAGCGGAATACTATTTTGATATTGCTGAAGAAGCTGCATTAAATTCTAAATCGGATCTTTTAGTAGCCGATTTTTTTACTGAAACTGGTGAAATATATTATAATAAAGATGCCCTCGATGTCGCTTTAGATTATTATATAAAAGCCTATGAAATTTATAATGAAAAGGGAGATTCAAAAAAATACAAACTTGAAAATTACCTTGCGATTGTTTATGCTAGAGTCAATAATCAAGACTTGGCCATAGATTATTTTAATCGCGTTTATAATCACCAAAAAAAGCAGAATGATACGCTTGCAATTGCCAAAACACTCAATAATATTGGAAACCTATATTTAGATATTCAGATAGATTCTTCCGTAATTTATTATCAAAAATCATTGAAAATTGTTGAAACACTAAACAACAAAAACCTTTATTTCTATTTGTACACCAATTTAGGAAGAGCTTATAAAGTGAAAGAGGATTATCCTTCATCTAAATTCTATTTTAATAAAGCTATTTCAATGTTAGATAACGAAATAAATATAAGAAATAAAGCTTGGGTTTATAATGAGTTTTCGGAATATTTCTTAAAAACTAATCGCCCAGATTCAAGTATCTTTTATGCGAAAAAATCTTATGAAATAACAGATAGCCTGGCACCATATAGTCTTAGTAGCCTTATGTCTGTGGAATTGTTATATGATTCTTATAAATTGAATAATGAGTTTGAAAAAGCCACTTCTTATTTTGAAACCTACAACAAAATTAGAGATACTTTAAATATCGAAGAGAAAAAGGTAAATGTCGAAAAAATACTTATCGAAGCTTCCTACAAATCCAAAGAAAAAATACAGTCTTTAAAGGACAGTAAAACACGTTTTAAATATTATGTTATTGGATTGAGCTTGTTTGCATTACTTTTATTGGTAACATTATTACTTCTTAAAATTACAAACAAACTAAAAAGGACTCAATTAGAAAATGAATTAATTTTAGCTAAAAGAAAAGAATTGAACGCCTCTTTAGAAATTAAAAATAACGAACTAATAGGTAAAGCGATGATCGAAATTCATCGTACTGAAATTATCGATGAAATATTATTAGAACTAAAAAGCATCAAACGTAAAGCGGTTAAAAAGGAAACACAACAAGCGATAGATCTTATTGTAAAAAAATTAGAAAAAGATACCGATGGTGATATCTGGCATGAGTTTGAAGTACGTTTTGAACAAGTTCATGAATCATTCTATAAAAACCTAATTCTAAAACATCCAGATTTAACTTCAAAAGACAAACGATTGTGTGCACTTTTAAAATTGGATCTCACCTCAAAAGAGATCGCTCAAATTACAGGGCAGTCGTTTAAATCTGTTGAAAATTCACGAACAAGACTTAGAAAAAAACTTGATATTACCAATTCAAAAACCGAATTATCTTCATATTTATCTAGTTTCAGCTAGAAAACCACTTAGCATCTTCAATTTATATTCATATTTTTAATTCTCTTACTTCACTGTAATACAGATAGTTGAAACAATATGAGTGAAAAACGAACACTTAAATAGTATTGTTGAGTGATTTTGAAAGGGGCGAAAATTTATATTTAATTAATTCTACTTCTATTTTTGTGCTATAATTATTTAGTCAAAGCATGAAAAATAACAAAGAAAATAATAACGACTTACTGAATAAAATTCAGAATGACAATAAAGTAAAAAAAAGTGCTTTAAAAAAAATCATTAATGCTTTAGATAAAAACAATCCAAAAAAAATAACTAAAAAAAACAGAAAGAATGAAAACAGTTAAAATTACTTTTTTATTAATTATTGCAACCTTAGTATCTTTTACTTCGAATGCACAATGGACGACAGATACTGATGTTAATACCTTAGTGGCTGATGCTGAAGGAGGAGATTTGAAAGCAATTGGCACTTCAGACGGAAAAACATATATAGTTTTTTGGGAAGTCGTAGCACCTCCAACAAATTACGAATTAAGATTGCAAGTTTTAGATGCAGACGGAAATCAAACTTTAGGTAGTAATGGTGTTTTAATTAGTGATGCTGTACCTATGAGTACATTTACGGTATCTTGGACGGTAAATATAGATTCCAGCGACAATTTGTATGTTGGTGTCACCGGAACTGGAGGAGGCGATCCTGCCTATGCTTTTAAATTAGACACTTCAGGGGCTCATTTATGGGGAACTGATGGTATAAATGTAGGTGCTGGAAATGTAGTAACTATTTTACCTTTATCGTCTGGAGAAGCTATCGTTTCTTGGCTATCCGCTTCTTTATTTGTTGCCGAAATGCAAAAATATGATGCTTCAGGAAATGCTGTTTGGGGTGCTACTCAATTGATAGAAAACGGTGCAAGTGCAACCATTCCTGCTAACTTTTTTGAAATGAATGATGGAGGTTACATCGCTGTATTTCATACATTATTAAACGGAATTAGCACCAACCTTTACACACAAAGATTTGATCTTGACGGAAATGCACAATGGGGTTCGCCGGTTCAAATTTCAAATAACACAACTGTATTTAACAGATTCTATTACGGAACTCAAGATGGTGATACTGTTTATTTTGGATATACTGCAGCACATGACAACCGTTTTGATGCATTTGTAACAAGAATTAATTCAGACGGAACATTGCCTTGGGGTATCAACGGAATGGATTTCGATACCAATCAAACAGATTTCGAGATGAGTACTCGTATTGCTTTTAAAGAAGGATCATCATTTGTTTGGGCACTTTGTAATTATTCAAATACCAACCAAAGTGAATATGGAGAATATGTTCAGAAATTTGATAAAGAAACGGGTGCTAGACAATTTACCGATAATGCCAAAATAGTTTATCCTATTAGTGGAGATGACAATATTCGTGTAGGAACTATGCAATTAGTTGATGACCAACCCTTCTTTTTGTTAAAAACTGGATTTGACAACGGAGCAACTCCTACAACTCTAAGTGCTGTTTATTTAGATGAAGATGGTGATTTTGCTTGGGCTGAAGAATCAAGACCTATGGCAACTTATGCTTCAAGTAAAAGTCGCATACAATTTACAACTCCTTTTAATGGACAAAGTGTAGCCGTATTTACTGAAGACAAAGGAGCTGGAAAAAATATCTATGCTCAAAATATCATAGAAGAAGTACTGTCTGTTGAAGACTTTAATACAACATCTATATTTTATGTAAATCCTGTTTCAGAAAACTGGAAAATAAAAAGTAAAAGCACGATCAATTCAATTAAAATATATAATGTATTAGGACAGCCAATTTTTGAAATGAATAATAATTCTTCAAACGAAATTACTATCAATACTCAAAATTGGAATGCTGGTATGTATATTATGAATATAACTACAGAAGCTGGAATAGTATCAAAACAGATTATTAAAAATTAACTCCCTATTAATTTTTATTGATAAGGCTGCTTTCTTAAATTTAAGGGAGCAGCTTTTTTTGTTTGTCTAATATGTGAGATTTACATTGAAAATTATGTATTTTTATCTTTTAATCATCCTATCATGAAATTAAAATTTACCATTATATTAATCTTGTTAACTCTTGTTATAAGTTGTAAAAATGAATCAACAGATAACGTAAGAAAACCTATTACTACTTCCTCTTCTTCAAATCAAACCCTCTATTTTAATGGAGACATTATTACCATGGAAGGGAATAAAGCTGAATACGCAGAAGCCGTAGTTCAGCAAGATGGAAAAATTGTTTTTGTGGGTTCTAAAGATGAAGCTTTAAAAGCCTATCCAAATGTAAAAACCATAGATCTTCAGGGCAAAACAATGCTACCCGGATTCATTGATCCTCACGGACATTTTATGTCGGCGGTTTTAATGAGTACTCAGGTAAATGTAGCTTCCCCTCCAATGGGAGATGTTATCGATATTCCTTCGATGATTAAAAAACTGCAAGATTTTAAAAATGAAAATAAAATTAAAGATGGCGAATGGATTGTAGGTTGGGGATACGATCAAGATTTATTAGCAGAAAAACGTCACATTACAAAAATGGATTTAGATAAAGCATTTCCTAATAATAAAGTATTAATAGTTCATATTTCAATGCATGGAGGAGTGCTTAATTCTAAGGCGTTGGAATGGGCTGGAGTTGACGAAAATTACAAAACACCAGATGGCGGAGTTGTTGCAAGGTTAGACGGAACAACAGAACCTGCAGGTTTATTAATGGAAATGGCATACATGCCCGTTTTCGAAAAATTACCTCAACCTTCAGAAGATGAAATGATGAACCTTATGGAAGCAGCACAGATGCTTTATACAAGCAATGGTTATACTTTTGCTGTAGAAGGTTTTACGCATATTAAAGATATGAATACCCTAAAAAGAGCTGCTAAAGAAGGTCGATTTTTTATAGATATTGCTTCACTTCCTGGTTTTACTGAAATGGACAAATGGTTAAATAATCCTGAATATCCTTTCGGAACTTATAACAATCATTTAAAATTTGCTGGTGGTAAATTTACCTTAGATGGATCACCTCAAGGATTGACTGCTTATATGGCAGAACCTTATAAAGTACCTGGACCTAATGGTGAAAAAAATTGGGTGGGAAATACTTCTATTCCAAAAGAAGAATTAGCAAAATTGGCGAAGATAATGGTTGATAATAATGTGCAAATTATGTTTCACGCTAATGGTGACGGAGCCATTGAAGATGCCATTTATGCAATTGAAAATGCAGGTATTAAAGCTGCAGATAACAAACGTCCTGTAATTATTCATTCGCAATTTCAAAAACTAGCACATTTAACTAAATATGCAGAACTGGGAATTACTCCAACCTATTTTACCAACCACACTTTTTATTGGGGTGACGTACATATTAGAAATGTAGGTGAAGAAAAAGCATCATTTATTAGCCCGATGAAAGCTGCAAACGATCTTGGTTTGGTTACTTCAAATCACACCGATTTCAACGTGACTTTATTAGATCCTTTCTTTGTAATGTGGACTTCTATGAAAAGAGAAACTAGAGCTGGAAAAATCTTAGGCGGCGATCAAGTGATAGATGCATATGCTGCTTTACAAGCAATAACTACAGGTCCTGCATATCAGTTTTTTGAAGAAAATAGAAAAGGGAGAATTAAAAAAGGGATGCTAGCAGATTTTGTGATTTTGGATAGCAATCCATTAAAGGTTGAAAATGTAGATGCCATTAAAAATGTAAAAGTACTAGAAACTATAAAAGAAGGAAAGACAGTTTATAAGAAGTAATAATATTTAAACTGAAATAAAAATCATTTTGATGGACTTCGGGAATTCAAAATGATTTTTTTTATTGAACAACAACCGAGCTATACAATGCTCTTATATTAATATTTTTATCAGGAGTATTTGAAAGATGGTAACCCTTTTGTAAGATTCGATCTCCATTTACAGTTTTATTTAATTGAAGATTAGCTGAAGTCGGGATTTCTAATCGTGTCTTTTTTCCATTATAATAAAATGAATATGAACTGTTAGGAAGGTTAATTACAGCATCTGTATTTTCCAATACGATATCTAAATTCGAAAAACTATCGGATATCTTGTTAATTTTCAACTCACCAATAGAACCTGAAAGGATCGCAGATTTTTCAATAAACCCAATAAGAACATTACTTGAAATTGCTTCAAGATTTATCGATTGTACATTTTTAATACTGCATTCTTCTACATAATTTACATGGATAGACCCTTGGTTCCAATTATTTACAATCACTGGAGCATAAGCAGCATTGATGAGGGTTAGTCCCCCATCAATGTTACCTGCTATAAAAGGCGAATAATTTAAAGTTGCTTTTAAATTATAAGCATTTGCCATTTTTAATTCACCGTGACGAACATTAACATCGGTCTTGGTGTTTTTTGGCATTTTAATAATAATCGTCTTTTTTACTTTTTGAAGTTGATGATATTTAGCATTCATAGCTTCATGTTCTTTTCCCATTTTCTCTGCCATAATTTCCAATTCTTTGGTGTGGGCTTCTAATTCTTCTGAATTTTCATCAAATTGTCTAGCAAAATTCTCTCCCCAAGCTTCCATATCTTCACCAAATTTTTCTCCCCAAGCTTCCATTTTCGCTTCAAACTCAGGACCAAAATTTTTTTCCATATCTTTTCCAAATTGCTCACCCCAAGCTTCCATCTTTGCCTCAAATTCGGGACCGAAGTTGCTTTCCATTTGTTGTTCAAATTCTTTCATATATTCTTCTTCATTTTCTTGAAAGGCTTCATAATCAAAATCAATTTTTCCTACGCTTTCCATAATAATACCTGTCATATTAGACATATCTGGCACTTCAATAGATTCTAATAAAGGCCCTAGAAAGTCCATATTAATATTTATATCATCAAAATTATTTGCATAATCATAAGTACTCATACTCGATGAATTTGAAGTAATCACCACCTTTTTGCTATTTCCGAGGACATTAAATTTCCAAGCATCAAAATACTCTTGTTTTTCAGCTTCTGTTAGAGAATCATCATCTATAAAAGCAGTTATTTCTACCTTGTTTTTATTCCAAGTTTTAAAAATAATATTGGTGTAAGCAGAGTTTACTTCCACTGTCATATCTTCCGAAGCATTAAAGGTTTCCACAGACTCACTTTGTCCGTAAAATATAGCGGAAGTCAATAATAGCATTATAACAAAGCTATTTCTAAATATTATTAATCGGTTCATTTTCTTGTTTTTTAAGTTCGTTTAATTTGTTTTTTAGTTTGAACAGCAATTCCAAACGTAATTTCAAATTATCAATCAAAGCGGTGATGGTTGCCTCACTCGGCCCCTCTTTGTTTAATTCTATGCTTAAGCGTTTATATTCTTTATCAAGGTTGCTCAATTGCTTCATATAACCATCAACCAAATCTTTATTTTCTGAATTTATTTTCAAGGAAGCCAACTGAACATTGATTCCTGTTACATAATATTCTTCTACTTTTTTAAGATCGGGTGATAAATCTCCTAATGAAATCTGATTGGTTTTTTGCTTTTCAACTGTAGTATTTTCAACAATAGGATTGTCTGTATTAGTAATCGGTGTTCCTGAAAAATACTGATAACCAAAAAATGCCAATCCAATTAAAACAACTGCTACTGCTGCAACACCTCTCCAATTAAAAGAATTTTCTTCTTTAACTACAGGCATCGCTTCTTCTAACATAGCTTCAAACCTGTCCTCATGTCCTTTTTTTAAAGTATGTTTTTCTGGACTTGCTCCCTTCAATAATTCTCTAAGATCCTGTGCCATAATGCAAATGTTTTAAGTTTTTCTTCAAAATTGATTTTCCTCTGTGTAAGTTGGTTCTGGAAGCATTTTCTGAAATAGTTAATATTTCTGAAATCTCTTGATGGTCATATCCTTCCAATAAAAACAACTGAACTACAAATCGATAATTACTGGGCAATTCGTCAATTGCTGAAACTATTTCTGTAACCGTTACTTCATCACTTACATTCCAATTGTTATCGTCTTGAACGATTTCATAAACAGATTCTTCCAATGATTCGGTTTCCAGCTTTCTACTTTTAATCGTGTCCAAGCAGCTATTAATGACAATTCGTTTTAACCAAGCTCCAAAAGTGACATCCCCTTTAAACTGGTTTAATTTGTAAAATGCCTTTACAAAAGCTTCTTGCATGGCATCTTCTGCAGCCGAGATATCTTTTAAATACCGTTGCGCCACAATAAACATCCCATCACAATATTGGCGATATAAAGCCATTTGTGCCTTTCGGTTGTTATTTCTGCATTGCTCAATAAGTAATTTATCCGACAATTTTGATGGTTTTTTGATTGCTGTTCGATGTAAAGACGATGTAAAAATACGAATGTTGCAGGATTCTTTAAAAAAGATGAAAATGAAATTGAAGTTGAAGCTGAAAACTGAAGACTACCAACTGAAGACTGAATACTATTTTTAACTATCTTTATCACATAAAAATCAACAATTATGAGCAAATTAAAAAAAGTAGTATTTTGGATTATAGGTATCGCACTTGTTCTTGTGCTATTAATGAAGTTTGTTGTTGGTCCTTATATAATTTCACAAACCAAGATACACAGTCCCGAAAAACATATCACTTTTAATCAAGATGACCTTGAATTAACAGCATTTTACAACAGTCCTAGTAAAAAAGGAAGAACAATTTTTGGCGAATTAGTACCCTATAATCAAGTTTGGCGAACGGGTGCTAACGAAGCATCAACGTTCACTACTAATAAAGTTTTATTAATCGACGGTAAAACATTACCAAAGGGAACATACTCACTTTGGACTATTCCAGGAGAATCTTCATGGCAAGTTATTTTTAATTCTAAAATGTACGATTGGGGTGTTAAATTTAGCGACCAAACTCCTTCTAGAGAACCTGAATACGATGTAGTTGTCGCGACTGTTCCTTCTTCAAAAAGTTTAACGGTAATGGAAGATTTTACGATTTCGTTTTCAGATATTGGAGATGATACTTTAATGATTTTAGCATGGGACAATGTGGTGGTTCCCGTTTTATTGCAAGAAAAATAAATGCCAAAAAAGAATAAATATACTACTGCTTTAACCGAAAAAGAAGGTGTTTTACAACCTGAAACGCTAAGCAATTTGGTTGCTGAAAAACTAAAAAAAAATCGTAAAAAAACACCTTCAGTAAAAAAGTTAATCAAAGGGATTCTTCAAAGTGATAAAGCCGCTTTAAGTAGGGCTATCACTTTGGTAGAAAGTACTGCACAAAAGCATCAACAACAAGCCAAAGAGATTATTGAAGCTTGTTTACCACACGCTAATAAATCGATTAGAATAGGGATTACAGGTGTTCCAGGTGTTGGAAAAAGTACTTTTATTGAACAATTTGGAAAATTGATTACTCAAAAAAATCATAAAGTTGCTGTGTTAGCGGTAGACCCAAGTAGTTCCATAAGTGGAGGAAGTATTTTAGGTGATAAAACTCGTATGGAAGATTTGGTAAAAGAGCCCAATGCTTTTATTCGCCCTTCGGCTTCAGGAAATTCTTTGGGTGGTGTTGCTCGTAAAACTAGAGAAGCCATCATTTTATGTGAAGCTGCTGGTTACAATATAATTTTAATCGAAACGGTGGGCGTTGGTCAAAGTGAAACTGCCGTACATTCTATGACCGATTTCTTTTTACTAATGAAGCTAGCCGGTGCTGGAGATGAATTACAAGGCATCAAACGTGGGATTATGGAAATGGCAGATAGCATCGTTATCAACAAAGCTGATGGTAAAAATATCACTGCTGCTAAATTGGCTAAAACTGAATTTAATAGAGCACTTCACCTCTACCCTTCCAAAGGAAATAATTGGATGCCAAAAACAATGACTTGTAGCGCATTAAAAAATGAAGGGATTTCAGAAATATGGAACTTGATTTCAGAATATATAAGCATCACTAAAGAGAATGGATATTTTCAAGAAAAACGAAAAGAACAAAATAAATTTTGGTTACTTCAGACAATTGAAGCTAGTTTGAAAAGTGATTTTTACAACAATCCTTCTATTCAAAAAGAATTAAATAAACAATTAACTGCTTTAGAAAATAATAAAACCACCCCTTTTGAAGCAGCAGAAACCTTACTAGGCCTATATAGTTAATGAACTAATACTGTTAGCGATTTTTTATGCAATTTAATTTCTAATGAATTATTTCTTATTTTAATACATTCTCCATCTTTCTGAAATCGAAAACCAATAGAGTCTTTATTTCTTATTAAAATAGTGTCGGTTTTAATCATAGAAACATCTTGTAACCAGTAATGTTTTTTTGCAAATAATAGCAACGTAAACAGTATCATTTTAATAAAAGATAGTTTAGGTACTATAATTACATCAAAAAAACCATCTTGCAAAGAGGCTTTTGGTGTAAGGCTCATAGAGTACCCCATTTCATTAGAATTGGAAACAAAAAATAAAAAAGGACGGATGATTTCTTTTTTGTTATTCATAACAATTTCAAATTCTTTCGAATAATCATAATGAAAAATCGTTTTTACTACCGATGTAAAATAGCTCCAAAGTTTCCTCTTTTCTGTTTTATTAAAATCTGAAATTACCTGTGCGTCAAAACCTATACCCATATTACTAAAAAAAGGTTTGTCATTGATAGTCCCTGTATCAATTTTCAAAGTTTTTTCATTATTGATAATCTTCAAAGCTTTTAAAATATTTTTAGGTATCGATAGGTTAGAAGCCAAACCATTACCAGATCCCATTGGAATAATTCCAAAAATTACATTGGAATGTACCAAACAAGATGCTACTTCATTAATAGTTCCATCTCCACCACAAGCAATAATTATTTTTGGCTTTTCTTTTAAAGACTCAG
>JASFZG010000055.1:0-6404 GCA_046055745.1 Flavobacteriaceae bacterium
CAGGTCGATTGGTAATAGCAGTGATTAACCCTTCAGCAAATTCTGTGTTTATTTTGTTTTCTCCTTCTTTAGTAGTAAATACGGTTTGCATCACTAGATCTTCAGCCATCACCGATTTCATTAGTAAGGTATCTCCTTTATGGAAACCTTCAAAAAAAGTATCGATTACCTGTCGAGCATCTGCTTTAGAAAAAGGGTCTTGAGAAAATAAAAAGGTACTTGTAAAAAGACAAATTAAAAATAGAAATAACTTCATAAGAAAATAGTTAAAGAATTGCGTTTCAAAATTAGTACATTTACCGTTCAATTTGTTACAAATATGAGCACAGCTAAAAAAGAATATAAACGTATCACTACCAAATCGTTGGTGGATATGAAAAGTAGAGGAGAGAAAATCTCGATGTTAACTGCCTACGATTATACGATGGCAAAAATAGTTGATAGTGCAGGGATCGATGTGATTTTGGTGGGTGATTCGGCTTCCAACGTAATGGCGGGACACGAAACGACACTTCCTATTACTTTAAATGAAATGATTTATCACGCTTCCTCGGTAGTTCGAGGAATTACAAGAAGTTTGATTGTGGTTGATCTTCCCTTCGGAACCTACCAAAGTGATCCAAAAGAAGCCTTGCGTTCTGCCATTCGGATTATGAAAGAAAGTGGCGGTCACGCTGTAAAATTAGAAGGCGGAAAGGAAATTAAAGAATCTGTAAAACGAATTTTACACGCTGGTATTCCTGTAATGGGGCACTTGGGACTTACGCCACAATCTATCTATAAATTTGGAACTTATACCGTAAGAGCAAAAGAAGAAGCGGAAGCAGAACAACTAAAAAAAGATGCTTTAATGCTCGAAAAAGCGGGTTGTTTCGCTATTGTTTTAGAAAAAGTTCCAGCTAAATTAGCCGAGGAAGTTGCCAAAAGCCTACATATTCCTATCATCGGAATTGGTGCTGGTGGCGGTGTGGACGGACAAGTGTTAGTTACTCACGATATGTTAGGTATGACACATGAATTCAATCCTCGTTTTTTAAGACGTTACTTAGATTTATATTCGGATATGACGAATGCTTTTCATAGTTATATTGACGATGTAAAGAGTGGTGATTTCCCTAATGATAAGGAACAGTATTAAAAAGCTGATAAGTAGTCTGTACTTTGTACATCTTGGTATATGTTGACCAAAAAAGTCAATTATTAAGAGAACAAATTTAAAACGACTACAGAAACAGCAACGTTGTACTAAAGAATTTATATAAATAAAAAATAGCTTGGGTTTGATCCAAGCTATTTTTTATTTATACACTTAATAAGAGATAGTGCTATTTTATTATAATGAGATTTTACTCACCAAATGCAGCAGCAACAGCAGCCGAAAGTCTTTTGTAAGTTCCGTTTTCTAAGCGTTCTCTAATAGCTGAAAAAGCTGTTAAAGTAATTTCTATATCTTCTAAAGTATGCGTTGCTGTAGGAATCATCCGTAATAAAATAAGTCCTTTTGGAATTACAGGATACACAACAATAGAACAGAAAATTCCGTGGTTTTCACGTAAATCCTTAACCAAAGCCATCGCTTCTGGTACAGAGCCCTTTAAATATACAGGAGTTACACAAGATTGTGTAGTTCCAATATCAAAGCCTCTTTCTTTAAGTCCTCCTTGTAATGCATTTACGTTTTCCCAAAGTTTATTTTTTAACTCTGGCATAGTACGTAACATATCCAATCGTTTTAATGCCCCTTCTACCAATTGCATTTGTAAAGACTTAGCGAACATTTGAGAACGTAGATTGTATTTCAAATAATTGATAATTTCTTCTTCAGCAGCAATAAAAGCTCCTGTACTTGCCATAGATTTTGCAAAGGTTGCAAAATAAACATCTATATCATCTTGAATTCCTTGCTCTATACCAGTACCTGCTCCATTTTTACCTAGAGTTCCAAAACCATGGGCATCATCAACAAATAATCTGAAATTGTATTTTTTCTTAAGGGCAACGATTTCTTTTAATCTTCCTTGTTCTCCTCGCATTCCGAAAACTCCTTCAGAAATTAATAGGATTCCACCACCACTCGCTTTTGCCATTTTGGTAGCACGTTGCAGGTTTTTTTCAATACTCTCTAAATCGTTGTGTTTGTATGTAAAACGTTTTCCTAAATGCAAACGTACACCATCAATAATACAAGCATGCGCATCTACATCGTAAACAATAATATCATCTTTTGAAACCAAAGCATCAATGGTAGAAACCATTCCTTGGTAACCAAAGTTTAATAAATAAGCTGCTTCTTTGTTAACAAAATCAGCTAATTCATTTTGAAGTTGTTCATGCAAATCGGTATGACCACTCATCATACGAGCACCCATTGGATAGGCTGAACCATATTTAACTCCAGCTTCAGCATCTACCTTTCTTACTTCTGGGTGATTTGCTAAGCCTAAATAATCGTTTATACTCCAAGTAATCACTTCTTTTCCTTGGAATTTCATTTTGTTTGAAATTGGACCTTCTAATTTCGGAAATACAAAATAACCTTCTGCTACTTCTGCCCATTTTCCTAAGGGTCCTTTATTTTTATATATCTTTTCGAATAAATCTTTACTCATAATGTATGGTTTTCAATATAATCGCAAAAATACTCAATTTTTCTATGTTTGAGCTTATTTTTAAAAGAAGAAATTAACAAGAAAAAAGCCACTACATTAATAAAACATAGTGGCTTCGGTATTTTTATTGTATAAATGTTTATTTCACATATTGAATTTCAGAGGCTTCCATCAATTTTTCATCACAGAATCCTTGTTGATCCATCCATTTATCACTATAAATTTTACTCATATAACGAGAACCGTGATCTGGAAAAACAACAACTACCACACTATCTTCATTAAATTCTCCTTCTTCACTTAATTGTTTTAATCCTTCAACAGCAGCACCACTTGTATAACCAACAAACAGTCCTTCTTTACTTGCTATTTCTCTTGCGGTATGTGCGCTTCCTTCATCAGTAACTTTTACAAAACGATCTATTTGATCAAAATCTGTTGCCGTAGGAATTAAGTTTTTACCCAACCCTTCAATTCGGTAGGGATATATTTCATTTTCATCAAACTCACGAGTTTCATGATATTTTTTTAAAACAGAGCCATAAGCATCAATACCTATAACTTTCACTTCTTTGTTTTGCTCTTTCAGAAAACGAGCAATACCAGAAATAGTTCCTCCTGTACCACTACAAGCTACTAAATGAGTTATTTTTCCTTCAGTTTGCTTCCAAATTTCTGGCCCTGTAGATTTATAGTGTGCTTCAATATTTAATTCATTAAAATACTGATTGATATAAATAGAACCCGGTGTTTCTTTATGTAGTCTTTTGGCAACTTCATAATACGACCTTGGATCGTCAGCTGGAACATGAGCAGGGCATACATATACCTTTGCTCCCATTGTTTTCAGCATATCAATTTTATCTGGTGATGATTTTGAACTCACCGCCAACATACATTTGTAACCTTTTAAAATACTAACCATTGCTAAACTAAAACCTGTGTTTCCACTCGTAGTTTCGATAATAGTATCTCCTGATTTTAAGATGCCTTTTTTCTCAGCATTCTCAATAATATGTAAAGCAATTCTGTCTTTTGTGGAATGTCCAGGATTAAATCCTTCGACTTTTGCATAGAAACTTCCGCTATAGTTAGAAGTTATTTTATTAAGCTTAATTAATGGAGTGTTTCCTATAAGCGATAATACATTGTCATAGACGTTTAAATCTTCTTTCATAAAGGGGATTTTATTTAATAAAAATCTTCATTTAAAATATCGGTTTTTAAGCCGGACAAATTTACAATAAAAATATTAATTACTCTTTATTTAGTCTTTAATTCCTTCTAAGTCTAATAAAAAAGCATAGGTTCTCGCATGCTTCTTTAATGCATTAAATCTTCCTGAGGCTCCGCCGTGTCCAGCTTCCATGTTAATATGAAGTAATAATAAGTTGTCATCGGTCTTCATATCTCTTAATTTTGCCACCCATTTTGCTGGTTCCCAATATTGTACTTGCGAATCGTGTAAACCAGTAGTTACTAATAAATTTGGATAATCCTTAGCCTCCACTTGATCGTATGGCGAATATGAATTAATATAATCGTAATATTCTTTATCGTTTGGATTTCCCCATTCGTCATATTCTCCAGTTGTTAATGGTATTGTATCGTCCAACATCGTGGTCGTCACATCTACAAAAGGAACCGCTGCTACCACACCGTTATATAATTGGGGTGCCATATTGCAAATTGCTCCCATTAATAATCCTCCTGCTGAACCACCATAAGCATATAAATGGTCTGCTGAAGTGTATTTTTCTTGAATCAAATATTTTGAAACATCTACAAAATCGGTGAAGGTATTTTTTTTATGAAGTAATTTTCCATCTTCATACCAACCTCTTCCTAAGTACTCTCCTCCCCTAACGTGAGCCGTTGCATAGATAAATCCTCTGTCCAACAAACTTAATCTTACTGTTGAAAAATAAGGGTCTGTGGTACTTCCGTAAGAACCATAAGCATATAATAATAATGGAGTGCTACCATCCATTTTGATTCCTTTTTTGAAAACCATCGTTACAGGAATTTTAGTTCCATCCTCAGCATTTGCCCATATTCTTTTGGAATCGTAATTGTTTTTATCAAACTTACCTCCAAGAACTTCTGTTTCTTTTAAAACAGTCTGTTCTTTGGTTTCCATATTAAAATCAATCACGGAAGCCGGAGTTGTTAAGGAGTTATACCCATAACGTAAGATTTGAGAATCGAATTCAGGATTCACTGAAACATAGGCTGTATAGGTTTCATTATCAAAAGGAAGGTAATATTCATTTGTACCATCCCAGCGAGTTACTTTTATTTCGTTTAAACCATTTTTACGTTCACTAATCACCAAGTAATCTTTGAAAATATCGATATCCTCTAATAAAACATCTTCTCGATGCGGAATCATATCTACCCAATTTTCTTGAGTGGTAGCATCTTCTGAAGTTTTCATTAATTTGAAATTGGTCGCCTTGTCTTTATTGGTCAATATATACCAACTGTCTTCAAAATGTGAAATACTATACTCCAATCCTCTTTCTCTTGGCTGAAATACTTTAAATTCTTCAAATGGTGTATCAGCATTTAAAACTCTAAATTCTGAAGTCAAGGTGCTATAACATCCAATCACTAAGAATTTTTTAGATTTTGTCTTGTATATATAGGTACCGAAAGTTTCGTCTTCTTCGGTAAAAATAAGTTCATCTTCTTCGGAAGTAGTTCCTAGTCGGTGTCTGTATATTTTATCTGAACGTAAGGTTTGTTCGTCTTTTTGAGTATAAAACAAAGTCTGATTGTCATTTGCCCAAGTAGAGCCTCCTGTTGTTAAAGGAATATTTTCTTCTAATAATTTACCTGAAACTAAATCCTTTATATAAATCGTATATTTTCTTCTACTTACCGTATCAACACCGAATGAAACCTTAGTATTATCAGGGCTTACACTCAATCCTGAAAGATTGTAATAGCTGTGACCTTCAGCCATTTCATTTACATTAAACAGTACTTCTTCTTCGGCTTCTAAGCTATCTTTTTTACGTGTGTAAATAGGGTAATCTTTTCCTTTTTCAAAACGTGTGATGTAATAATAACCGTTGTATTTATAAGGTACCGACTCATCATCTTCCTTAATTCGGCTCTTCATTTCTTCAAATAAATCAGTTTGAAAATCTTTAGTGTGCGCCGTCATTTTATCGTAGTAATCGTTCTCTCTTTCCAAGTAGTCGATTACTTCTTCATTTTCACGCTGATTCAACCAATAGTAATTATCGATTCTTACATCGCCGTGCATTTCTAAATGCTTTTCAATTTTTTCTGCCTTTGGAGGTTCTGTATTCATATTTTTTTCTGAATGTTCTTCGTTTTTACAAGCGCTTGCAAAAATAAGAGTTACTGCCGAAATAACTAGTAGTTTTTTCATATTGAAATATTTGATTATTTACTAAACAAAGTAGTAATTTTGTAAAGGTACAAAATAAGAAAATTATGTTTGGAGACTTACAAGGAATGATGGCTAAACTCAAAGATGCGCAAGCAAAAGTGGAAGCTACAAAACAAAGAATGAATACTGTTTTAATAGACGAACAAAGCAGTGACGGACTTTTGAAAATCACTATTACTGCCAATAGAGAATTAAAGAATATTGAAATTGATGATGACCTTTTAGAAGACAAAGAACAATTAGAAGATTACTTAATTCTTACTTTAAATAAAGCTATTGAAAAAGCTACCAAAATAAACGATGCGGAAGTTTCTGCCGTTGCTAGTGAAGGTATGCCGAATATTCCTGGGATGGATATGTTTAAATAATAT
>JASFZG010000056.1:0-18904 GCA_046055745.1 Flavobacteriaceae bacterium
ACAGAGGCATTGATTAATACATTCTCTTCCATTTCGATCATTGGAAATTTTTCAGTCAAATAATCCTCAGTAACTGTAGTGATTGCAAAACCTAAATGTTTTTCCCATTTTTCATGAATGGTTAAAATCCCCACTCGAATATCTGCAACAGGACGAGTGAAAGTAAAAGGTAATAATTGGTTACGGACGCTTCCGTCGAAAAGGATATAGTTCATTTTTGTTCTATTTTGTACTCTTCGCTCCGCAGAGCCGACATTGGTCATTGAGCGGAGTCGAAATGAATGTGAATTGATTCAGTATTCAAATTTAAAAAATATTGTTTTAAGTTAAGACATTAAAAACTATAATTAATCTTCAAATTCGACTTCAATTTCAAATCACAAAAAAAGCCTTTGATTTCTCAAAGGCTTTATAAATTATATGTTGATAAGAATTACTTCTTAAATTTAGCATATTTAGTTTTGAACTTGTCAATACGACCAGCCGTATCAATAAGTTTTTTCTTACCAGTGTAAAACGGGTGAGAACTTCTTGAAATCTCCATTTTCACTAAAGGATATTCAACACCGTCAACTTCTAGTGTTTCTTTAGTATTTGCTGTAGATTTAGTTAAAAACACATCTTCATTAGACATATCTTTGAATGCAACTAATCTATAATTTTCTGGGTGAATACCTTTTCTCATTTTATAATCTTTTAAATCGTTTCCTGACCTTTCAGGATTTCAGTTTGCAAATTTAATCAATTATTAAGAAATCACCATATAAATATTATTTTTTTTTAGAAGAATATTACAATATGAAAATCCACTAATTATAAGCATTTGAGAAAGAATTATTAATTGGTTTTATATTTTTAGTATATCTGTAACGTTTTTATATCTTTGTTTACTAACTAACCAAACTAGTTTGCCAATGATGGCTAACCAATAATAAATTCAAACTTATGGGACAAGAAGAAATTTCATTAAAAAAATCATCCGTTAATTACGGAATCATTTTAGGGGCAATTTTAGGGATTACTACCACATTAATTTACGTAATAGATATTGAGTTACTTACAAAATGGTGGCTTGGAATTATATTATTTTTTATTGCAATTGCAGTAGGAATTGTTTCTGTTGCTAAAACAAAATCATTATTAGGAGGCATCATGTCTTTTAAAGAAGCTTTCACTTCTTATTTTATTACAATGGCAATTGGATTGCTTATTAACGTAATTGTTGGGATTTTAATTTTTGTAGTTATTGACCCAGATGCAGCTGCATTTCTACAAGAAAGAATTATTGAAATGTCTAGATCTATGATGGAATCTTTTGGTGCTCCAGAAGAAGAAATTAACAAGGCAATTGCTGATATGGAAGGAAATAATAGTTACTCATTTGGCTCACAATTACAAGCTTATGTTTTTCAATTAGTGTTTTATTCTGTATTTGGTCTACTAGTAGCTTTAATCATGAGAAAAAAAGATCCTAGCTTAGAATAATGAATCTATCCGTCGTCATACCTCTTCTCAACGAAGAAGAATCATTAAAAGAATTACACCATTGGATTGCAAAAGTGATGCAGTCCAATGGTTTTTTATATGAAATTATTTTTATTGATGATGGTAGTACCGATAACTCTTGGAAAATCATTCAGGATTTATCCAATGAAAATCCAGAAGTAAAAGGAATTCGATTTTTAGGAAACTTCGGGAAATCACAAGCACTTCACGCAGGATTTGCAAAAGCTGAAGGAGAAGTAATTATTACGATGGATGCCGATTTGCAAGACAATCCAGAAGAAATTCCTGATCTTTTTAAAATGATTACGGAAGATAATTTCGATTTGGTTTCTGGTTGGAAAAAAGTACGATACGATTCTAAAATTGCTAAAAACCTACCTTCAAAACTATTTAATTTTGCAGCTCGAAAAACATCTGGTGTTCAATTAAACGATTTTAACTGCGGGTTAAAAGCTTACAAAAAAGAAGTTATAAAAAGCATAGAAGTCACTGGTGAAATGCACCGATACATTCCTGTGCTGGCTAAAAACGCAGGATTTAGTAATATAGGTGAAAAAATAGTACAACATCAAGCTAGAAAATATGGCGAAACAAAATTTGGAATGGAACGATTTATACGAGGTTTTTTAGACTTGATTACCATTTCATTTATTTCGAAATTTGGTAAACGCCCGATGCACTTTTTTGGTGCTTGGGGAGCCATTATATTGTTTGTTGGTTTTTGTTTTGCGATATACTTAGGAATTGATAAATTATTTTTAAATCCAACAGGAAGGTTAATCACCGAAAGACCTCAGTTTTACATATCACTTACTGCAATGATTCTAGGTTCACAATTTTTTGTGGCTGGATTTTTAGGTGAATTGGTATTGAGGAGTAAGAAAGATTCTAAAAATTATATAATAAAAGAAGAAATTAATTTAAGGTAAAAGAATTGAATTAATTTTCATAGAAATAACCAGCTCCCGCATCTGAAAAGCTATTATTTGTCTCGTCCCCTCCAATCCCTGTAGCATTGCTTCCTTCTTGCCAAGCTATTGTAACAAATTTAGATCCATTAGCACTTAAACTAACCTCTCTTCCTAAAAGATCACCAGCATCTGTATTAGTAGCTTTTAAATAAACTTGTTTTACCCAATTGGATCCATCATAAAGATATACATATGCAGCTCCAGAGCCCAAAGAACTATTATTTACTTCATCTCCATTAATTCCAGTAGCATTACTATCTTCACTTTGTGCTCCAACTGCTAATGCTAATCCATTATTGCTTAAATAGACACTAACACCAAAAGTATCACCAGCACCAGTATTTGAAGATTTTAAATAAGTTTCTTGTACCCAAGTACTTCCTGTTCTTTTAAATATATATACAGCCCCAGCACTACTAAAACTATTATCTCCCTGGTTTCCATTTTCTCCTGTTGCATTACTGTCTTCATTATTAGCTCCAACTGCTAAAATATTCCCATTTGAGTTTAAGGATACTGAAGTCCCAAAAAAATCACCTGCTTCTGCATTTGAGGCTTTAATGTATGCTTGTTGAACCCAAACACTTCCATTTCTAGTAAAAACATAAACTGCTCCAGAAACTGAAGCACTATTGTTTGTTTGATCCCCATTAATTCCTGTTGCACTACTATCATCTCGAGCAGATACCACTAATGTATTTCCGTCTCCACTTAAACTCACATCATCTCCAAATAAATCACCTGCTTCTGAATTTGATGCTTTAATATATGCTTGTTGACTCCAAGTAGATCCACTTCTTGTAAATATGTAAACCGCTCCAGAATATGAAGCGCTATTGTTTGTTTGATCCCCATTAATTCCTGTTGCATTACTGCCTTCCCCATTAGCACTTACTGCTAATATATTTCCATTATTACTTAAAAAAACATCTACACTGAAGTTATCATTAGATTGCGTGTTAGAAGCTTTAATATAGGCTTGTTGTGTCCAAACTCCACTACTTCTTGTAAAAACGTAAACTGCTCCAGAATTAGTAGCACTATTATTAGTTTGATCTCCATTAATACCTGTCGCAGAGCTATCTTCATAACTAGAACCAACCACTAAAGTATTTCCATCTCCACTTAGATTAAGTGTGTTCCCAAATGCATCTAAAGCTCCCGGGTTAGAAGCTTTTATATAAGCCTGTTGTACCCAAACTCCATTATTTCTATAAAACACATAAACTGCACCTGAATTTGAAATACTGTTATCACTTTCATTTCCATTAATTCCAGTAGCATTACTATCTTCTTGCGTGGCGCCAAAGACAATAGTATTTCCATCATTACTCATACTAACTGAGGCACCAAAGCGATCTGTATCTCCAGTGTTAGATGCTTTGAAATAAGTTCCTGTGTTATTATATACTTGAAAAGTAGATTCGTCTGTTAAAACAGGATCTCCATTATTATCCGTATCCATACAAAGCCATTTATCATTGGTGTAAAAACAAGTTGTCCCTCTTGATAAATCATAAACAATAGTACCATTAACAGGATCGTTACCATTTCCGTCAGTAACATTTTCTATACTTGAAACTCTTGGTATTATTAAACCAGTATCATTGCTTGTTACTATGTCTAAAGCTCCTTCTGGGCTTGTCGTACCAATACCAACTTGAGCTATAATTGAAAATGATAATAATAGTATAGTAAATTGTAGAAAAAATCTCATGTTAATATTTTATTGCCACAATATAAAAAATATAATTCCTGGTCTATTCTACATTTTTATCTTTTCGACTTTAAGTAATAAATAATAGTTAAACAGTAAGAATAACTTAATAATTACTCTTTTTTATCAAACATAAGTTATACAAACAAAGCTTTTGTATGAATAAAAAAAGCTATTCCATTGAAATACACAAAGAAACTGAAGAATTACGCTCAGAAAAGACTTCACAACTTTGCAACTTTGTGTAAAAATACTTTAGGTACTTATAACTTTAACTGTTTTAGGCACTTTTCAAATACTAAATTATTATTTTTGCTCCTTTATTCAAATACAAAAAATGAGATACGTAGATCCTAACATATTAGAGAGAGTTAACGTTTGGCTTACTCCTACTTTTGATGAAGAAACTCAACAAACCATAAAAGATCTAATCGCTTTTGAACCTGAAACTCTAGAAGAAAGTTTTTATAAGAATCTTGAATTTGGAACAGGTGGAATGCGTGGAATTATGGGTGTTGGCGATAATCGAATTAATAAATATACCCTCGGAAAAAACACACAAGGACTTTCTAATTATTTAAAGGAACAATTTCCAAATCAACAAATAAAAACGGCGATTGCTTTTGATTGTCGACATAACAGTAAGGAGCTAGCAAAATTGGTGGCTGATGTGTTTTCTGCTAACGGAATTCAGGTCTATTTGTTTTCAGATTTACGACCTACTCCGGAGCTTTCTTTTGCCGTTCGTCATTTAGATTGCCAATGCGGAATTGTATTAACAGCATCTCACAACCCTCCAGAATACAATGGTTATAAGGTGTATTGGGAAGATGGCGGACAATTAGTTCCTCCACAAGATGGTGAGATTATTGCTGAAATTAATAGCCTGAAATATTCAGACATTAAATTTGAAGCCAATGAAGAACTAATTACTTTTATTGATACTGAAGTAGATAAAGCTTTTTCGGAAGCCTCTATCAAACACGGAACCTTTGATACTTCACAAGAAGTAAAAGACAATCTAAATATTGTTTTTACTTCTTTACACGGAACTTCGATTACGATGATTCCAGATGTTTTAGAACAAACAGGATATAATAATGTTTCGATTGTTGCAGAACAAGCAGAACCTAATGGAGATTTTCCAACGGTTAAATCACCAAACCCTGAAGAACCTGAAGCTTTAAAAATGGCAATTGAATTGGCAACCAAAGAGCAAGCTGATATTGTTATTGGAACTGATCCAGATTGTGACCGATTGGGAGTTGCCGTTAGAAATCCAGAAGGAGGTTTTACCTTACTCAACGGAAACCAAGCAATGGTATTAAAATCACATTTTTTATTAGAACAATGGGAAAAACAAGGAAGACTTAACGGAAAGCAATTTATGGCATCGACCATTGTTTCTACGCCTTTGGTTCAGAAAATTGTGGAAGATTTTGGGGTCATTTATAAAGAAGGCCTTACAGGTTTTAAATGGATTGCAAAAATGATTAAAGACTTTCCAGAGCTAGAACATATTGGAGGTGGAGAAGAAAGTTTTGGTTATTTAACTGGTGACTTTGTACGTGATAAAGATGCGGTGACCGCTACCCTACTCGTTTGTGAAATCGCTGCACAGAAAAAACAAGAAGGCGGAAGTTTACTTACTTATTTAGAAGATATTTTTTCTAAATATGGCTATTATCAAGAACATTTAATTTCCGTAGTAAAAAAAGGAAAAAAGGGTGCTGAAGAAATTTCAGAAATGATGAAGAACTTTAGAGAAAATCCATATGCTGAAATTGCAGGAAGTAAAGTAATAAAACTAGAAGACTACCAAATTAGTGAAGCTAAGGACTTTATTGATAATACTTCAGAAACCATAGACATTCCTAAGTCAAATGTATTAATTTATTATACCGAAGATGGTAGTAAAATTGCGATGCGTCCAAGTGGTACTGAGCCAAAAATAAAGTTTTATATTAGCGTAAACACAAAATCTGATCATAGTGCCGAAGCTAAAGCAACGCTTCAATCAAAAATGAACGCTATAATTTCAGTTTTAAAAACTAATTAATAAAAAATTAATGAAGTACTTTAAAAAAATAATCCGTTTTGCTTTACCTTATAAAAAGTACGGGATATTAAATATTATTTTCAATGTGTTTTATGCACTGTTTAGTGCTTTATCATTCATTGCTTTAATCCCAATGTTGGATGTTTTATTTGAGCAAGATAAAATTAAAAAAATCATTAAAGAACCGGTTTACACAGGCTTAGGTGACCTTAAAAATTATTATAAAGACTTTCTTTCTTTTAAAGTTCACGAGTTTGCTCAAGACGATGCTTCAAAAGCATTACTATTAGTAATAGTGCTAGTAATAGTGTTATTTCTTCTTAAGAATATTTTCAGATATTTAGCAATGTATGCCATCACATTTTTACGAAATGGGGTTTTAAAAGACATTCGGAATGAACTTTATAAAAAAACAATGGACCTTCCTATTTCGTTCTTTTCTGAAAAACGAAAAGGTGATATTTTAGCAAGAGCGGGATCAGACGTTTTAGAGATTCAACATTCCTTTCTTTCTGTTTTAGAATTAATTTTTAGAGAACCGTTAACTATACTTTTCACTATTGTAATGATGTTATTGATAAGTGCTAAACTGACCTTATTTGTATTTATTTTTATACCAATTTCAGGATTTATCATTTCGAGTATTGGAAAAAGTTTAAAACGGAAATCAGATTTAGTTCAGAAAGAACAAGGAGTATTTCTTTCTACTTTAGAAGAAACTTTAGGTGGATTAAAAATCATCAAAGGCTTTACAGCTGAAAAGCTCTTTGGAAAAAAATTCAATGAATCTACCCAACGATTTTTTACGTATTCAAACACTTTATTGAATCGTCAAAACTTAGCTTCTCCTACTTCAGAATTTTTAGGAATTACAGTAATTTCTATTCTTCTATGGTACGGAGGGAAAATGGTTTTAATAGACGGAACCCTTGACAGCAGTTCGTTTATCGCATATATGGGGCTTGCATACAATATTCTAACTCCTGCAAAAGCAATAAGTAAGGCTAGCTATTCAGTTAAAAAAGGAAATGCAGCTGCAGAACGTGTTTTAGAAATTTTAGAAACTGAATCTAATATTCAAGATGCACCAAATGCTATTACAAAAACAGAATTTACTTCAGAAATAAACATTAAAAATATCTCTTTTAAATATGAAGAGGACTGGGTACTAAAAGATTTTTCACTAAAAGTACCTAAAGGTCACACAGTAGCTTTAGTAGGTCAAAGCGGAAGCGGAAAAAGTACCATCGCCAATTTAATTACTCGTTTTTACGATGTAAATAAAGGATCCATTAATATTGATTCAACAGATATTAAAGATATCACACAAAATTCCCTTCGGAAGTTATTAGGATTGGTAACACAAGATTCTATATTATTTAATGATACTGTAAAGGGGAATCTATTAGTTGCCAAGGAAGATGCTACAGATGAAGAAATCATTGATGCTTTAAAAATCGCCAATGCTTGGGAATTTGTAGAAACACTTCCAAATGGTATTGATACTAATATTGGTGATAGCGGAAATAAATTAAGTGGTGGACAGAAACAACGTTTAAGTATTGCTAGAGCGGTTTTAAAGAATCCTCCTATTATGATTTTAGATGAAGCAACTTCTGCTTTAGATACTGAAAGTGAACGATTGGTGCAAAGTGCTTTGGAAAATATGATGAAGAATAGAACTTCTATTGTAATTGCACATCGACTTTCTACAATTCAAAAAGCAGATAATATCGTAGTAATGTCTAAAGGAAATATTGTAGAACAAGGGAAACATCAAGAACTTCTAGAAAATAAGGGTGTCTATTATAACCTTGTTAAAATGCAGTCTTTAGCATAACATTTTATACAACTTACATTATTTGATTTAATGCCACAAAAAAAGAGCGCTTGGGACTACGCTCTTTTTTAAATTTAACTATCATCATATTTGGGGCTCATAATGATAGTATTTGTTATTAACTATGGTCAAATATATAATTTTTTTTCTTAATAAACAAGAAAAAAGTGTGTTTTATCTGATTTATTATGCTTTTAATCGATGTTTTGTTTTAAAGTATTAATTATTCTTACAAATATAGAGCGTAATTAACTATTAAAATTATAGTATAAAAAAACGGATCTGCCCCCGCGGCGATCCGTTTTATAAGGCTTCACAATACAGTTGGGGCTGATATTTGAAGACCTATCATAACAATTGAATTCAAATATAGTAATATTTTTCCTACAAAAAAATTATTTTATCTTTTTATCGTATTATAAATACACTTTAACGAATATATTGGAATATAATTACAATTCTGTCAGAATTATTAATTGTCTGAACTTAATAAATTTTAAATTATTTTTATTAACTGTATATTCGCAAAAAAAATAATATATCATGAAAAAAATAAGTATTTTATTACTCTTAATTGTTACAGGTTTTCAAATAAACGCCCAATCAAAAGTTGGTACTATTGATGTTGAATTCATTTTAAGTCAAATGCCAGAATTGAAAGATGCTGGTAATGATGCAAAAATTTATAGTGAAGATTTAAATGCACAATTACAACTCAAAATTACCAAGTACCAAGATCAATTTAAAACATATCAAGAAACAGAAGCTTCTTTAAGTGAATCTGACAAAAATACTAAACAACAAGAATTAGTTGCATTAGAACAAGATATTCAACAGTTCCAACAAAATTCAAACTCTTTAGTTCAAGTAAGACAAAATGAATTACTTAGACCTTTGTATAGTAAAATTAATGATGCTTTACAAATTGTTGCAGCAGATGGAATGTTTACTCAAATTTTTACAATAAATGAGACTTTAGTTTTTATTGAACCGAGGTTAGATGTAACTTTTTTAGTAATGACAAAAATGGGATTACCGCTACCAACAAAAGAAGAAAAGTAAAAACAGCACTTTATCTAGAATAATTAGGAGCCTCCTTTGTAATGGTAACATTATGTGGGTGGCTTTCTTTTATCCCCGAAGCGGTAATTTTGACAAACTTCGCAGAGTCTTTTAAAGTCTCCACATCTTTTGCTCCACAATACCCCATTCCGGCTCTAAGCCCACCGATAAATTGAGTCATACTTTCTAATAATTCTCCTTTATAAGGTACTCGACCTACAATTCCTTCTGGAACTAGTTTTTTAATATCATCTTCTACATCTTGAAAATAACGATCTTTTGAGCCTTGTTTCATTGCTTCTACCGATCCCATTCCACGGTACGATTTAAATTTTCTCCCTTCATAAATAATAGTTTCTCCTGGAGATTCTTTGGTTCCTGCTAAAAGAGAACCCAACATTACACAATCGGCACCTGCTGCTAATGCTTTTACAATATCGCCCGTATATCGAACACCACCATCAGCAATTACTGGAACTCCTGTTCCTTTTAAAGCTGCTGCAACTTCTAACACTGCTGAAAACTGAGGGAATCCAACTCCTGCTATAATACGAGTAGTACAAATTGAACCAGGCCCAATTCCTACTTTCACTGCATCGGCTCCTGCTTCTACTAAATAGGTCGCAGCTTCAGCAGTTGCAATATTCCCTACCACAACATCTAAATCTGGAAAATTCTTTTTAATTTCTTTTAAAACGACCACTACTCCTTTTGTATGACCGTGTGCAGTATCAATAATTACTGCATCTACCTGAGCATTAACTAAAGCCTTGGTTCTTTCAACAGCATCGGCAGTTACACCAATGGCAGCGGCTACTCGTAGCCTTCCATATTGATCTTTATTTGCAATTGGCTTTTGAGTTACTTTTGTAATATCTCTAAAAGTTATCAAACCTAAAAGTGTATAATCGTCACTTACAACGGGTAATTTTTCAATTTTATTTTTCTGAAGAATTAGCTCCGCTTCACCTAAAGAGGTTCCTTTACTAACGGTTACTAGGTTTTCTGTAGTCATTACTTCAGAAAGAGGTCTTTTGAAATCTTTCTCGAAACGCAAATCACGGTTGGTAACGATTCCTATTAATTTTCCTTTGTCGTCTATTATTGGAATTCCTCCAATACCATATTCCCGCATCGTGTTTTGCGCATCACCAACAGTTGCTGTTTTAGGAAGCGTTACTGGATCGATAATCATTCCACTTTCTGCACGTTTTACTTTTCTTACCTCAGCAGCTTGCGCCTCGATAGACATGTTTTTATGAAGCACTCCAATACCTCCTTCTTGTGCCATAGCCATTGCCATTGCGCTTTCGGTAACGGTGTCCATTGCTGCGGAAAGCACCGGTACATTTAAAGTAATATTACGTGTAAATTTTGTTTTTATAGAAACTTCTCTAGGTAAAACATCTGAATAAGCAGGTACTAAAAGTACATCATCATAAGTTAATCCTGTTCCTAAAATTTTGTCGTTGTGTGCGGTCATAGCAATTAAAATTATATTCCGAAAGTAGAAATTGGTTCGTATTTAATTGCGTGCAAAGTTACTACATTTTTTTAATAATTTTCCTTTTTTAATAATTGAAATAATACCACTAAAACGGAAGTGATAAAAACTCCTGTCATTAATATTCCTGAAATCATTACCACATATTTCATCCATAATATTCCACTCCATAATAAGTATATTCCACCAAATGTGAGAATGATGGAAATAAAAGGCTCTATCATTAAAAATGATTTCAGTTTCTTAGGAAGTGAAGTTATTGCCACCAAAACTCCCATAAAGAAAAAGATAAATGACATTGAAAGTACATGAGAATGCAAGGTTGTAAGCATTTCACGATCCGATTTTTTAAACTTCATTACAACAGCTTCTTCATCATTTTCGTTTCCTAAGTAGTTTTCTTCTATTCCGTTGGGATTATTAGAATTGGTGGTACCTACAAACAATAAACCAGTTCCGTAACCAATACTTAGAACAATAACAAAAGCTGCTATAAACATTTTTATATACTTCGGAAATGTATGAATCAAGCCATGAAGTTCCATTATAATGCTTTTAGTTTTTGTAATTCTCCTATACTTATTAAAAGGTCGTTAATCGATTGTGTCATAGATCGGACAGAAATTGTAGCTCCACTAATAGGAACAATATTTTCGCCATAAATCAACTCGGAAGAATTAGATGATTTACCAATAAATTGTTTCAACCAACGTTTGCTTCCTATTTCGCCTCCGTATTCTTCTCTGTAAACTAATACTTTGCTTTTTGTGATGATAAAATCTTTATCAAATAACACTAAATAATCAAAATCTGCTGCTTTACTAGCTGCACTTCCTATATATCCGTAACCTAATAAATTGCCATCTGAAAGGATTTTAAACAAATTTCCATCTCCGAATTCTGAAGTGGTTTTCTTATTATTTTCTTCTGAAATAGAAATAATTTCTTTTGAAAAATCATCGTTTTCATAAAACTTAGCAATTATCTTATCTGCCTTTTTTACAATTTTATCTGGAATAATGAAGGATGATGAAATAAGGGCGATCAATAAAAGTAGAAATATGTTTTTCATAAATGTGTTTTTTTTTAGACCTAACAGGTTTTTAAAACCTGTTAGGTCTTGCTTATTGATTTAAAACCAAACTCCAATTCCGAAGTTCAATTGATTATTTACTTCAGCACCACTTAGCCCATTGTCTTTTATTTGATAATCTCCTTTTACCACTACGCCATTTACGATGTGGTATGATAATCCGAAAGTGAAATCGCTTCTATTATACGCATCGTTTCTTGGGGTATTATCTTCGGTACTAGAATGAGTATCGTAATTTTCATAGCGTGCAAAAGCCACCAATCGTTGTTTTGCTTTTATCGGTAACACATTATAACCCGCTTCCATATAATAACCTAATAATGAAGATCCTAAATCTTTTCCTGTTAAGTCATTATAAGCGTCAGTATCGCTTAATGATGCATAAATAAATTCGCCTCGTGCTTCAAATTTCTGAAACTTATAACGTGCATCAAAACCCATCATTGCAATTCCGATAGTTGCTCCATCTATATCTTCAATATCATCTTCGGCTTGTGTTTTTCCGAAGTACCCAGATAAACCCAAACGCAAACCAAGAATACCATAATAATCTAATTTAGCTGAAAAAGTTGGTGTACTTACGGTAGATTGGATTCCTTTTTGACGACCACCACGAAGCCCACTACTTCCTTTTAGCAATCCATTTATTTCGTCACCATCAACTTCCGTGGATTTAAAACCATTAAAAATGTAGGCTTGATAACTTAAAGATGCATCTGGAAAACGACCATTAACACCTACTCCTATTTCCCGCCAAGTGGTGGGAACAATTTTATTGTCAACAGCAGGACGTTCCACACCATTAAAAGTTGTTGGCTCGTGATATTCGTTTACAATTCCCATTGGTACTAGCATTAGACCTCCACGAACACTTATATTATCACCAACAGAGTAATTTACAAAGGCCTGTTCTACAAAAATTTCTTCAACATGTTCAATTTCAATTTCTGAAATAAACTGAACTTTATCACTAAATTTATACCCTAGCATTAATACAAAACGTTGCACATCAAGCTCTCCGTTTTCACTTTCTGGTTGATTATACGTTATTTCTCCATAACCACCAATGGTTAATTTGGTATCAGTATTATTCAATATTTTTTGAGCTGAATTTACCTGAATATCTGTTTGAGTTGAATCTCGTAGGGTTTGAGATATAGCAATATTTGCAATTAATAAAGCGGAAACAACTAGCGATTTTTTCATTATTTTTATTTAGACTGTCTATAAATAACTTGATTGATAGTCGCAAAAATAAATACTAAGAAGTCTTTTTACAAGCTTATTTAGAATTATTTTAAATAAAAATATTTGTTAATTTAATTAACTGAAATTATGTTACTTAGATGAAACTTTAAGTTGAGATTTGTACTGTAATCTT
This sequence comes from Flavobacteriaceae bacterium, assembly GCA_046055745.1. GTDB lineage: Bacteria > Bacteroidota > Bacteroidia > Flavobacteriales > Flavobacteriaceae > Marifrigoribacter. The sequence continues at coordinate 13,134 of JASFZG010000056.1, forward strand.
GTTAAAGTTGCCCATTGCATCAATAAATCTTGGTCTTCTTTAGAGAGTTTTCCGTGAATCCAAGTATAAGAATCTAAAGGCATTTCTCCTTCTTCAACTTCTTCGGTAAGCTCTTCCAATTTATGATCTTTCTTTTTTACTGAATAATTTTCCCATTCAGAAAAATTTAATTCATCTTTACCTTCATCCACATGATCATCTAACCATAATGATATTGGTGAAATTTCGGCATACCAAGGATAAACTGTTTGATTACTATGACAGTCAAAACAGTTTGCTTTTAAAATTTGATAAACTTTATTTGAAACTTTTGTTTCCGACTTAAAAGCTGCTAAACTTTCATAGCCTCCTTCGTTTTTATCAGGTCTAATAAATTGCAGAACTACTAAAACAACAATAAATATAATTAAAATGTATTTGATGATTTTTTTCATAATTTTATTTTTTAGATTTTAAATATAAAATAATTGTTTTCCGAATATCGTATGCTTGTTCATCTTCAGTTGGTGTATAGATATTTTTTATACCTTTATTATCTGGAGTTAGAAATGGAATATCATATCCTTTCAATAAAAAATCACTAAATGCTACTGAATAAGTCTTTAGGTCTCTTACTTTCTTTCCACCAATTAACCATTCTCCTTTTGGGCCTTCCGTAATATTGTATCGTTGTAAGTATGCTCCTTTTCCTCTTTTAGATTTTCCGAAGTCTAACACTTCTTTTAACAGTTTTCCTTTTATTTTAACTTTTAAAATTCCTCCTCCAAAAGGTAAAATTCTAAAGACATCTAAACTAGACAAATCTGGAGGAAGCATATCATCTATTCTTATGGAACCTCCATTTACGATTGCTGCATCTACTTCATTATTATAAGACCAAGCCATCGCTTCAGTAATAATATCACCTAAATTAGTTTGGATACTTCTACTTGCACTATCTGTTCCGTCTAAAGGAATTTTTGCAGAATAAATGATCTCACTAGGATCATCTATCACTTCTTTAATTTTTAAATCTAGAATACTAACCCATTTGTTAACAATCGCTTCTACCTTAGGTTCAGAAGCAATTTTATTATCAATAAAAAATAATTCTGAATCAATTTTCAGCTCTTTTGTTTTGGTATTATAAGATAACGTATGAATATAAATTGTTTTTGCATTGGCATCTGCTTTTGTAACCTTTGAATTTCCAACTGGAACAGACATTGCATTATGTTCATGACCTCCCATTATTAATGGTATTTCAGGGATTTGAACTAATAGCTCCGTATCTTGCTCTATCTCTAAATGAGTTAATCCAAAAACAATATCTACATCATTTTTCAACTCATTATAGGCTCTTTTAGATTCTGAATACATATCTCCATAATACACATATTCTTTAGGGTTAGAAGGTATTGTAACTCCTAGAAACCCAATATTTATTTCATTTCCATTAGCATCCTTTATATTCATTTTATAAGTATCTGAAACCGAAATTGTATCTTTTTCTTTCTGAATAGCAAATAATTCTTTTTTACCATTCACTAAATGTCTTGTGTTGGCTGACATCCAAGGAAATGTAGATTCGTTTAACCTTTTTTGAAGATGTTTCTCTTTTAAATCAAATTCATGATTTCCGAAAGTCACCAAATCAAAGTCCATAGCATTCATTACTTCAACCATCTGTTTTCCGTAAATACGTTCTCCATCAATTTTTATGGTTCCAAGTAGTGATGGATTTAAAAAATCACCAGCCATAAACATAAAAGTATTCGGAGTTTCTTTTTTTATTGAATCACTAACATGAGCAACCCTTGCCATACCTCCATATTTCCCTCCACTTAATGGAGCTATTTCATAGACATCGTTTACTTGGATAAATTTGAAAGTAATAATGTCGTTTTCAGGGTTTTCTTTACAGCTAAAAAATAAACTTGCTGTTAAAACTAATAAGAATAGTACGTTTTTCATTTTTAAAAAATAAGGTTAATGATATTTAGAAAATATTTTTGTGGCTTCGTTATGGGAGCTTTCAAAAGACATTGGGTTGATATTTGAATCCACTTTATGAGTGGTAAAATAACTTAACATTTTTTCGGTAGGCATATTTCCAGTGAGTTCATCTTTTGCCATTGGACAACCTCCAAAACCCTGAATTGCACCGTCAAATCTTCGACAACCAGATTGGTAAGCAGCATTTATTTTTTCATGCCATTTGGTAGGTGTGGTATGTAAATGTGCACCGAATTCGATGTTGGTGTATTTTGGGATTAATTCAGAAAACAAATAACTAATAATCTTTGGAGTTGAAGTTCCAACTGTGTCACTTAAAGATAAAATTTTTACTCCCATATTGGAAAGTTTTTCGGTCCACTCTCCTACTATATCAACATTCCAAGGATCTCCATAAGGATTTCCGAAACCCATAGAAAGATAGGCTACCACTTCTTTATTTGAAGCGTCTGCCAAGTTTAAAATTTCTTGTAAAGTTTCTAAAGATTGTGCAATAGTTTTATGGGTATTTCTCATCTGAAAGTTTTCAGAAATTGAAAACGGATAGCCTAAATACTGAATCTCGGAATGTTTTACTGCATCTTGAGCGCCTCTAGTATTAGCAATAATCGCTAAAAGCTTGCTATCTGTTGAAGATAAATCTAATTGTGAAAGCACCTCAGCGGTATCCCTCATTTGAGGAATAGCTTTAGGTGAAACAAAGCTCCCAAAATCAATGGTATCAAAGCCACAGCGCAATAATGACTGAATATACTTTACTTTCTCTGAAGTAGGAATCCAATCACGAATGCCTTGCATTGCATCTCTAGGACATTCTATTATTTTTACTTTTTGCATTAGACCAAAGATATTGATTTGAATTGTTTTTACGAAGTATGTATTGATAAGATATCTTATGAAAGTACAATCAATAATTCTTCTAAATTTATGGAATCAAGATGAAAATTGCAATTCCAATAAAAACAACTATTTGAAGCCATTTTAAAACAGCTCCTGTTGATTTATGTTTTAATAAGTAAGAAGAAATTGTACCCGATAATAGTGCTAAAGAACTAAATACAATAAAGGAAACAATCATAAATGTAATTCCTAAAATGTAAAATTGAATCACAGTATTTCCGGTTTTATCCCAAAGAAAACCTGGAAAAAATGCCAAAAAGAAAATCATCACTTTTGGATTGACAATGTTCATAATAACCCCTTGCTTAAAAAGCTGGAGATTCGATTTTTTGGGAGCATTCTCACTTAACGAAATCTTACTATCACTTAAAAACACTTTATAAGCCAAATAAAATAAATATAGCGCTCCTAAAACTTTAACACCGTAAAAAAGGGTTTCAGAAGTGGTGATAATTGCCGAAAGTCCAAATGCCAACAAAGTGGTATGTACAATACAGCCACTAATTAAACCAGCTGTGGTAGCAATTCCGCTTCTAGTCCCATTAGTTAAAGACTGTGCAATCACATAAATATTATCGGGTCCTGGTGCCATTGCTAAAAAAAGGGTGGCTATTGTAAAAGACAGAAGGTTTTCAATCATAATTTAAAAATAATACTTTTTTATGTAATTATGGAATACATTTTGTGACTGTGATAATAAATAAACAATTATGAAACTAAGGTTATCTTTTTTAATCCTATTTATTTTCTCTGTGAGTCTGTTCTCACAATCTGTAGCAACCTACACCATTACTTTTACTAGTAACTGGTCTAATAATACTCATCCATCCAATAATTTCCCTGGCAATGCACATTGGTCTAAACTAGTTGGCGCTACACATAATAGCGAAGTTGTATTTTTAAAAATGGGCGATTTGGCTTCTCCAGGAATTGAAAATCTTGCTGAATTAGGGAGCAATACTGTATTTTATTCTGAAATAAATTCCGCTATTGATGCAGGTTTTTCTAATCAGCTAATTGATGGCGATGATTTACCTTCTCCTCTTGGAGACATTATTATTAATAATGTTATCACTACTGAAGAATTTCCTCTACTTTCTTTAGCATCTATGATTGCACCAAGCCCAGATTGGATGATTGGCGTAGACAGTCTTTCATTATTAAATGAAAATGGAGAATGGGTTGATGAAATGACAATAGATCTTTATCCTTATGATGCAGGTACTGATGATGGAACTGATTATAATTCGTCAAACCAAGATACCAATCCTCAAGAGGGGATTTCTAGTTTACAAGGTGTTGCACCGTTTTCTTCTGAATTAATTGGAACGCTAACAATTACTTTAGAAAATGTAATTTTAGGAAATAATGATAATCAATTACCTGAAAGCATTGCAATTTATCCAAATCCTACTAGTAATTTTATTACCATTTCTACAAAAGAAAATTCATTTTCGGCTATTGAAATTTATAATATCTTAGGTAAAGAGGTATTGAAAGTAAATACATCTAATATCAACCAAATAGAAATAAATTTATCCGATTTATCAAGTGGAATCTATCTTATTAAAATAATAGATTCTAAAGGAACAAGCACTTTAAAAAAATTAGTTAAGCGTTAATTATCGCTTTATTGATACGCTTAATTAATCCAGGACCTTCATAAATAAATCCAGTGAAAATTTGAATTAAACTTGCTCCAGCAGCTAGTTTAGCTAAAGCATCTTTTTCTGAATGAATTCCACCAACTCCAATTATAGGAAATGCACCATTACTATTCGTGTAAAGATACCGAATAACCTCTGTAGATTTATCGGATAGTGGTTTTCCACTTAATCCACCCATTTCTTCTTTGTTTTCTGAAACTAATCCATCTCTAGTTACCGAAGTATTCGAAGCAATAATCCCATCGATTTTTGTTGTTGCTACCAATTCGATAATTTCATCTAGTTGAAGGTTATTTAAATCGGGAGCAATTTTTAATAGAATGGGTTTTTGAACATCATATGTTTTGTTCTTTTCTTGAACTGCACCAATCAATTCTTCCAAATAATCTTTATTATTAAGTTTAGCATGACTTGAAACATTAGGGCAACTTACATTTAGCACAAAATAATTCACATAAGGATGGAGGGCTTCAAAACATTCTAAATAATCTTGTGTGTAATTTTCGGGAAGTGTTTGGGTGTTTTTACCAATGTTTCCACCGATTATTATTTTTCGGTCTCTAAGCGGAATCGAAGATACGTATTTCAGTTTTTCAACTGCAGCTAAAACTCCTTCATTATTAAAGCCCATTCTATTGATAATTGCCCGATCTTCTTTTAATCTGAACAGCCTTTTTTTAGGGTTTCCTATTTGTCCTTTTGGAGTTACGGTTCCTATTTCAATAAAACCAAATCCAAAATTGGATAATTCTTTATAAAGTACTGCATTTTTATCAAATCCAGCGGCAAGACCAACAGGATTAGGGAATTTTATTCCGAATACTTCTCGTTCTAATTTTGAGTTTTTAATTTGATATAAACTTCTAAAAACACCACCAAAACCAATTTTAGTTAAAAACCTAACCAATGAAAAGGTGAAATAATGTACTTTCTCAGGATCGAAAAGAAATAATATTGGGCGTATAAAAAGTTTGTACATTTTTTATTTCAATTATAGTTTTGCAAAGGTATCATTAAATTTTACTAATTTAATCAAAAGCTAAAGTATAGGCTTTTCTTAAAAAACAACCAAAACATTTAAAACCCAGCGCATGTATGATGTTAATTAAAAAAGCTTTACTCAAAATTCTTATAACCAAAAAAAAGGCTGCTCATAGAGAGCAGCCTTTATATTTATATTGTTTGTAGTCTAACTACTAGTTATCTGAA
>JASFZG010000057.1:0-19820 GCA_046055745.1 Flavobacteriaceae bacterium
GTTTGCCGAAACTCCGCCACCAATTGCTACTTCTTTAATTCCGGTGTGCTTTACGGCGTTTTTCAACTTATCCATTAAATAATCTACAATGGTATATTGTAAGCTCGCACAGATATCTTCTAAGTTTTCTGAAACAAAGGTTGGATTGTCTTTACTGTTTCTTTCCACAAAATACATCACCGCTGTTTTTAATCCACTAAAGCTAAAGTCCATAGGACTTACTTTTGGTTTCGGAAATTTAAAAGCTTTTGGGTTTCCAGATTGTGCGTATTTATCTATCAAAGGCCCTCCAGGGTAGGGAAGCCCCAATAATTTTGCGCTTTTATCGAAGGCTTCTCCAACAGCATCGTCGATAGTTTGTCCAATTACTTCCATTTCAAAATAACTAGAAACTTTTACAATTTGAGTATGTCCGCCACTAATAGTTAATGCTAAAAATGGAAAGTTTGGAGCAGAATGCTCTTCAGATTTAATAAAATGAGCTAAAATATGCGCTTGCATATGGTTAACATCTATTAATGGAATGTCTAATCCCATAGCCAAAGACTTTGAAAATGAGGTTCCTACCAATAAAGATCCCATTAATCCAGGACCTCTTGTAAAAGCTATGGCATTTAACTGATTTTTGTCGATATTTGCTTTGCGTAGCGCAAGCTGTACAACGGGCACAATATTTTGTTGATGTGCTCTAGAGGCTAATTCTGGTACTACACCACCGTATTCTTCATGAATACGCTGTGTGGCAACAACATTAGAAAGTACAATGCCGTTATTTATAACGGATGCAGCTGTGTCATCGCAAGACGATTCGATACCTAAAATATATGTCTGTTTTGGTGTCAATTTAAAAAGGGCATATTTATTGGTGGTAAAAGTAAAACATTAAGGTCGTATCAAAAAATTGAAAAAAATAATAAAGAGAACTTTAGCAATTTTATTGTTGATAATTGTACTTATTATTATCTCTTTATCTATTCCTGCCGTACAAACCGTCATTGCAAAAAAAGTAACGACCAAATTAAATAAGGACTTCGGAACAAGTATATTTATTGACCGTTTGGGTCTTAATTGGAAAGGGGAAGTTGATATTAGAGAAGTATATATTGAAGATCATCATCAAGATACATTAATATATGCTAAAAGACTTCAGACCAACTTATTAAGCGTAAAAAATCTGTTAGACGGTAATCTAGATTTTGGCTTTATTGAATTAAATTACGCAAAATTTTATTTTAAAAATTATAAAGGAGAGGAGTCTGATAATGTTTCCATTTTCGCAGACAAATTTAATACTGGTAAACCAAAAAGTGATAAGGTTTTTACCATGTTTGCTAATGATATTAAATTAACAGATAGTAAAGTTAAAATTATTAATGAAAATTTAAATACTCCTGAAATATTTAATCTTTCAGATATTACAATCAAATCCCAAAACTTACTGATTTCTGGACCAAATGTGAGTACAGGTATTAAATTATTATCGGTTAAAGCTAAGCGTGGCTTTGAGATTAAAAGCTTATCAGGTGATTTTTATTATACATTAACTTCATTAAAATTAGAACACTTAAATCTTAAAACAGGTGATTCTAATATTAAGGGAAACATATTAATGAGTTATGATGAAGGCGGAATGGCAGATTTTGTCAATAAAGTGAATTTAGATGTGCAACTTGAAGATTCAAGAGTTTCTACCAATGATTTAAATGCTTTTTATAATGAATTCGGAAAAAATCAGCTTATTGAAATTGAAGGGAAGATAAGTGGTACTCTAAATAAATTCAGCTTCACAGAAGGACATATCAAAAATGGAGGTTTAAATGTTCATGGAGATTTTATTTTTACCGATTTATTAAAAGGCTCTGATGCATTTATTATTGAAGCAGAAAACCATGATATTAGAGCTAATTATAGTTCATTAGCGAGATTTATGCCTAGAGTTCTGGGCGATGTGCTACCAAAACAAATTAGTTATTTAGGGAATTTAAAATTTAAAGGAAATTCAACTATTACAAAAACAACTTTAATAAGTTCTAGCGTTTTATCAAGTTCATTAGGTAATGCAAAAACTACTATTAGTATTGAAAACTTAAATGATATTGAAAAAGCAAGTTATGTTGGTGATTTATTATTTTCTGGGTTCGATTTAGGAAAATTAACCAATTCACAATCTTTTGGCGTAATAACAGCAAATCTACACATTGAAGGGGTTGGATTTACACAACAGTCACTGGATACAGAAATTACAGGTGTAATAAATTCTTTTGTTTTTGAAGAATATGATTATAAAAATATAACATTATCAGGTAATTTAAAACATCCTATTTTCGATGGCGAATTAATCATTGACGATCCAAATCTTAGAATGGATTTTACCGGCTTGGTAGATGTGTCTGAAGAATTAAATAAATTTGATTTTAAAGCAGATATAGACTTTGCCGAACTTAATCAATTAAACCTTGTTAAAAGAGATAGTATTTCAGTTTTTGCAGGGAAAGTACTAATGAAAATGAATGGTAACGATTTAGATAATACTTTCGGAACCATATCATTCAATGAAACTTTTTATCAAAATGAAAATGATTTCTTTTATTTTGATGATTTTGTAATTAACTCGAAAAAGGATGGTATTAAACGGACTATTGAAATTGTTTCGCCAGATATTATGACTGGAAATATTTCTGGTGAGTTTAAAATTAAAGAAATTCCCAAACTATTTTTAAACGGTATTGGAAGTATTTATGCTAATTATATTCCTAAAGAAATTTCAGAAGATCAATATATAAATTATGATTTTCAGATTTATAATAAATTAATTGAAGTATTTATACCCGAAATTCAATTTGGAGAAAATACTAGAATTAAAGGTACCGTTTCTTCAAAAGATTCAAAATTTAAATTTGATTTTGAATCTCCAGAAATGATTGCCTACAAAAATTATTTAGGAAAAGTAAAATTTCAAGTAGATAATAATAACCCACTTTATAATGCATTTATCTCTGTTGATACTCTATACAATGGGTTTTATAATTTAAAAGACATTAATTTAATCAATAAAACATTAAATGATACGCTATATGTTGGAACTTCATTTAAAGGGGGAAAAAACGGCGAAAATGAATTTAATTTATCCTTGTATCACACGATTGACCCTGAAGGAAATTCGGTAGTTGGTGTAAAAAAATCTGAAATTATTTATAAAGAAAACATTTGGTATCTTAATGAAAAAAACGACCGATACAACAAAATTATATTTGATAATAAATTTAAAAACATACAATTTGATTCTATCGTTTTAAGTCATAATGAAGAGTTGATTCAGTTTGCAGGAAGTACCAGTGATAGTCTTAGTAATAAGAATTTAAAAGTACATTTTCAGGATGTAAACATTGGGAATTTAGTTCCAAAAGTTGATAGTTTACGACTTTATGGAAAACTAGATGGTGATTTAAAAATAATTCAAAAAAACGGGGATTACTTTCCAAGTTCTAATCTAGATATTGTAGATATTAATATCAATGATGTTGAATTTGGTGATTTAAATATTGATATTGAAGGAAATAACAACCTTACAAAATATAATTTAAACGCATCACTTATTAATAAAAATGTAAAATCTATTGATGCAGTAGGTTTTATAGACGCTACAAATAATGAAACACAAATAAATCTTGATGTAGAATTAAACGATTTTAATCTTAAAGCGATAAGTCCGTTTGGCGGAAGTGTAATAACAGACATTCGAGGTCTAATTTCTGGTGCCGGAAAAGTAATGGGGGCTCTAAAATCACCAGATATAAATGGAAATTTCACTTTGAAGAATGGTGGATTAAAAGTCCCTTATTTAAATATTGATTTTGATTTAGATGAAACCAGTGAAATTGCAGTTACAAAAAATAAAATAGAGATAGGTAAAACTATAATAACAGACACAAAATATAATACAAAAGGTGTGTTTTATGGCTATGCATCTCATCATAATTTTAGTGACTGGAAGTTAAATTTAAATATATCTACAGATAATTTATTGGTCTTAGATACACCTCCTGCTGAGAATCAATTATATTATGGTACAGCTTTTATTGAAGGTACTGCAGAGATTTATGGGCCAATAGATGAACTAGTTATAGATGTGGTTGCTAGCACCCAAAAAAATACGGTATTTAAAATTCCTTTAAGTGATACAGAATCTATTGATGATAATTCATTTATTAAGTTTTTATCACCTAAAGAAAAAGAAGCGAGATTAAGAGGAGAAACAATTGTATCAAACGATTTAAAAGGGCTTTCATTAAATTTTGATTTAGATATTAACAGTAATGCTGAAGTAGAAATAGTTATAGATCAAGTCAATAAATCTGCTTTAAGAGGAAGAGGAGCAGGAACCTTATTTATTGAAATTAACACCTTAGGTAAATTTAATATGTGGGGAGATTTTATTGTTTATGAAGGTATTTATGATTTTAGATATGGCAAAATTATACGAAAAGAAATTGAAGTAGAACGCGATGGTACTATTACTTGGGACGGTGTAGCAAGTAAAGCAATGTTAAACTTAAAAGCAATTTATAAAACCAACGCAAATCCATCTTCTTTATTAGATGATCCTACTATTAATAGAAAAATTCCTGTTGAAGTTTTTATAGATTTAACAAATGAAATTACACAACCAGAATTAAAGTTTGATATAGGGTTTCCTGAAGTAAGTTCAATTGTAAGAAGTGAATTAGAATATAAATTACAAACTGATGAAGAAAGGGAAAAACAGGCTTTATTTCTTTTAACAACAGATTCTTTTATTAGTACTTCTGCTGGTCAAAGTGCTTTATCAGGAACCGTTACAGACGGTATCAATGCCATTCTTGCTCAAATTCTTTCAGACGAAGATGCAATAATCAATATTGCACCTTATTATGATATGGGTGTAGATACGGCAGAAATAGAGACAAGAGATGAAATTGGTGTACAGTTTTCTTCTCAAATAAGCAACCGAATAGTAATTAATGGTAAAGTAGGGATTCCAGTTGGTGGAATTTATGATTCAAGAGTCGCGGGAGATGTAGATGTTCAATGGTTAGTAAATAAAGATGGAAGTTTGCGGATAAATATATTTAATAGACAAGCGGAACTTCAGTTTATTGGGGAAGATCAAACATTTGAACAAGGAGCAGGAGTTTCTTACTCTATAGATTTTGATGATTTTAAAGAGCTTGTAGATATTGTATCTGGTAAAGCAAAAAAAGAAAGAGTTTCAGATTCTACAAATGTGAAGAAAGATGAAGGCCCTGTTACTTTTAAATCAAAATCAGATAATAATTGATGTTATATTGAAGCGATTACAGAAATCTCTACATTGACATTTTTTGGTAATACAGATACCTGAACGGTTTCTCTTGCTGGTGCGTTTTTTTCATTAAAGTAAGAACCATACACTTCATTAATCTGAGAAAAATCATTCATATCAGAAATAAAAATAGTAGCTTTTATAACATTTTCAAAAGACATGTCAGCTTCTTTTAGTACTGCCTTTAAATTATCCATTACTAGTTTTGTTTCAACTTTAATGTTTTCAGTTCTTAATTCACCAGTAGAAGGGTCAATAGCAATTTGCCCCGAAGTGAATAATAAACCTCCTTTTAAAACTGCTTGACTATAAGGCCCTATAGGTGCAGGTGCTTTGCTTGTATTAATTATTTTTTTTATCATTTTTATTTTAAAGGTAACTCTATTAAAAGTGTTATAATCGTTTGTCTGGTTCTCTACGCTTTTCGTATTTAATATCACTTAACATAGAAGATTTAATGCCAATAAACATATACCATGAGGTGTTGGTTGCACCAATTGGAGTCCAGTTAAAACTTAACCTCCAACTTTCTAAATCTCTCTGAAAACGGAATTGTGTTAGTGTAATTCCATTATTTTTAAAATCATAACCCGAAGAAACACCAACTTTCCATTTTGGAGAAAATTCTATATTAGAACTAAACATTATAGATTGTGAAGTAATCTCATTTTGCCTAGCAAAATTACTATAAGTAACTGTATAAGCCATTCTAAAATCCCAAGGAATACTAAAATTGTACCAATCAAAATCGGACTTTGAATTTGGATCTTCTTCTTCAAATTTACTACGATCGTTGATAGGAGTGGAGTCGCCAAAAAGATCATCGGGACGACCACCATTTCTAAAAGTTTCAGTATTAAAATCGTCATCTTCTTTTCCCTGAAAATCTTTACTTGAAAAAGAATAGTTGATGCTAATGTTAGCGTTTGTTAATCTAAATAAACTTCCGCCGTTATTAATATTAAATTCATTTACACGCTTATTATTGTTGTCCAGCGCATATGGATCAAGTGATCCATTAAAATTAAAGTCTAATTTCTTAACAATAGGAATACTTCCAGTAAAAGTTAATGGGTTCCAGTTTAACGAGTCACCAGCTATATTATAACCTGTAGAAAAATTTAAATTATTTAAAAGAACAATTTTTTTAGGTTTTGTCGCAGTAGTATCACGATCTCTAATTTTTGCCTCGATTGTATTGCTAATTGATAATCCAAAGCTACTTGACTTAACTCTTCCTGGTGAACCATATAATGATTTTTCAAACCTAGAATAATGCACTGTTTCACTATTACCTTCATTATCTATAGGTTTTTCATATTCGTCCCAAAATTGATCGAAAGACGGATTGATATTATAACTTACAGAAGGTCTAAATACATGCCTAAGTGCTTGTATTTTTTTTCCTTTCCCAAAATTAAACATACCATACATAGTGGTTCCTAAACTAGTAGAGAAATTATATGTTCGAAAACTATCAAAACCATTGATAGTATCTTCTACTACACCGCCTTCACCTTCATTAATAGCACCATCATATTCCCTATTAATTGTTTTAAAAACCCAAGTTTCTTTATATGATGTACTAGCCGAGGCACTTAAATACTTTAATATTTTAAAATTGGTGCTTAAAGGAATAGTATGTTGCATTCCTATTTGAGCATTTTCAAACATTTCGGGTTTAAAGAAAAGAGAATCAGTGGTTTTAATTCTGTTTTCGGCAGCTAAATTATATTGTAAATTTATATTTTCTAAAATCCCTTTTTTAGCACCAACCTTTGGCTCGAATGGGAAAATACGAGACACACTTGCATTTAAATTTGGCAAGGACATATTTATTTCTTCTGTATTGGTATTTTGAGAGTGAGTACCTGCAACAGAAAAATTTATTTGAGGAACCGTTTCAAATGTTTTGGAATACGAAATAGAAGAACTTAATGTATTTACCAATGCACTTGCATTATTGGTCTGGTTGATAGATTCCTGGAAATACCTACTACTACCTAAATTTACCGAAGCAGCAAAACGAGAACTAGGATTTGCTTTAGAATCTTGATTGTGATTCCAACGAATATTATATACAGTACTTTCGCTAAAGTCATCAAAGCCTCGTTCGCTATTAATCAATTTTTCAAAACGCATACTCAAGTTTCCATTAAACTTATAACGTACCGCATAGGAGGTTTCTGCTCGTAGTGCATAACTTCCGTTGGTGTAATAATCTCCTAAAACTGTTAAATCTAAATAGTCGTTAATGGCAAAATAATACCCTCCATTTTGGAAGAAAAACCCACGGGCATTATTATCTCCAAAACTAGGTATAATAAAACCAGAAGATCGGTCTTTTGTCAATGGGAAAAATGCAAAAGGAAGTCCTAATGGTAAGGGGACATCGGCTATATACATATTGGTAAAGCCAGTAACAATTTTTTTACCTGGAACTACTTTTGCTCTTCTAGTATAAAAATAATATTCAGGGTTGTCAATGTCTTTTGATGTAGTAAATTTGATGTTCTTTAAAAAAATAACTGAATCATTTACTTTTTTGGCAACTTCAGATTTATACTTCAAATCACCTTCTCCAGACCTTGAATTATAAATCAACGCCTTTTTTGTATCCATATTAACCCGAAGAGAATCAGGAATTACTTCGTTATTTGCTTGTGTAAAAATAGGTAGCTGAGAATACACACCCGCACTATCAATTCCTTTAGCATAAATTTCATTTTTACTATAATCTAAAATTATATAACCTGCTTCAATACGCATATCTTGGTAGGTGATAAACGCGTTATTGTATATATAGACCTTGTTTTCAAACTTATCCATATACACGTAATCTTCACCATAATATTCAATTACATCTTCAAGTAATTCTTGTTTTGGTTTTATAGTATCTGTTTTTACAGAATCTTGAGCTACTTCATTTATTTCAGTAAAAATAGGTTTAATATTTACAGAAAGCGTGTCTTGTTGAGATTTAACAGGAATATCAACTTCTGTTTTAGGGGGAATATCTTGCGAATACAATGTGATATTGCATAAAAGCAGTAGGGTAAAAGTTACCAATAAAAAATGCCTAAATGTTTGCAACGCTACGATACTATTTTTTGTAAATTTGGCTTAGTAATTGTATGTTTACCCATAAGAGCAAACTGGCTCAAAAATAAGCATATTTTTTATGCAATTTTTTTTAAAAGTAATTTTTTAACACTAGTGTTATAAACAACACGTTATTACCTAATTAGTAAAGAATACTCGCTTATGAAAATAAAATTTGCTTCTTTTTTTATACTTATTGTAGTTGCTTTTATAGCATCTTCATTTATTGTAAACAAAAATAACACCGAAAAACCCTTTATTGTTGTATTAGATGCTGGTCATGGTGGTCACGATCCAGGAAATTTAGGAAATGGTTATAAAGAGAAAGATATTGCTTTAAAAATTGTTTTAGAAATTGGAAAAATTCTTGAAAAACAACCCAATATAGAAGTGCTTTATACGCGTAAAACAGATGTGTTTATTAAACTTCATGAAAGAGCACCAGTCGCCAATAAAGCAGACGCAGACCTTTTTGTTTCGGTTCATTGCGATGCATTTACAAATAATGCCTATGGTGCAGGGACTTTTGTGTTAGGGTTGCATAGGTCACAGGCTAATTTTGAAGTTGCAAAAAGAGAAAATGAAGTTATCTTTTTAGAAGAAGATTATAAAGAGACATATGAAGGTTTTGATCCAAACTCTCCAGAATCATTAATAGGAATGACATTAATGCAAGAAGAATATTTAGATCAAAGTATTTTATTAGCGAGTTTAATTCAAAATAATTTTACTAATAATTTAAATAGAAAAAACCGAAGTGTTAAACAAGCTGGTTTTATGGTGCTTTACAAAAGTTATATGCCAAGTGTTTTAGTTGAAACAGGTTTTTTAACAAACAAAAAGGAAGGCGCTTATCTTAATTCAAAAAAAGGCCAAGGAGAAATGGCTCGTGAAATTGCCAAAGGAATTATCTCTTATAAAAGTAGTATTTCATTAGCAACCAACGATTCACAAAACCCAGAAATTACTCAAGATGAAATAGAAGAAGCTATTGAAACAGTAGAAGAAAGGATATATGAAGACTATATTTTTAAAGTACAATTAGCTGCTTCAAGTAGAAAATTAGCAACCAAACCGTCTAATTTTAAAGGGCTGAATGAAGTAGAAAGAAGTAAGGAAGGGAAACTTTTTAAGTATTATTATGGCAATACTTCAGACTATAATAAAATTCAATTAATGAAAACTTATGCTGCCGAAAATGGTTTTGACTCCTGTTATATTGTTGCTTTTAAAGAAGGCAAAAAGTTAAAACTTTCAGATGTTTTAAATTCTGAAGACAAATAAGTCGAAATCATCATTTTATTTATAAATTTGTTATTCATCAAAAAAGAAAAATCATTTGAAATTATCTAAAGAAATTAAAACAGGAATACTTGCACTTCTAGCCATTTTCTTGGTTATTTATGGCTATAGTTTTCTAAAAGGATCCAATTTATTTTCTAGTGACAGAACTTTTTATGTTAGCTATGATAATGTTGCAGGACTAGCTGTTTCAGCACCTGTTACTATAAATGGCTATGCCATAGGGCAAGTGAAAAACATAGATTTTGAAGACCAAACAGGAAGATTATTAGTAACTTTTAGTCTTAAAAAAGATTTTGATTTTTCAAAAAACAGTTTAGTACGAATTTATAGTACTAGTTTTATAGGCGGTAATGCACTCGCTATTATTCCAGAATTTGATCCTAATAATGTTGCCCAAGATGGCGATACATTACAAGGTGAAATTGAAAAAGGAATGCTTGAAACTGTTACTAGTGGCTTAAAGCCCCTTGAAACACGAATTTATAAAACGCTTTCTGGTTTAGATACATTATTATTTAATTTTAATGAAATTTTAAATGATACAACAAAAAAAGACCTTACAGAAGCTGTTGCAAGCTTGAATAAATCAATGAATTCTTTTGAAGGAGTATCTGCAAACCTAAATTCTTTATTAATAGAAAATAAACCAAAATTAGATAGTACTTTCACATATCTTGAAACAACTACTGGTAATTTAGCAAAATTTACCGATTCTTTGTCACAAATTAATATCAAAGCAATGGCGGCAAATTTAGAAGCTACACTTGAAAGTTTTGATGCTATTATGAAGAAAATGGAAAATGGAGAAGGAAGCATTGGCAAATTGCTAAATGACGAACAATTATATAAAAATTTAGAAGGAGCTTCTAAAGAACTAGAGGAACTTCTTAGAGATTTAAAAGAAAACCCAAAACGATATGTTCATATTTCTGTGTTTGGAAAAAAACAGAAAGAATACAAACCTTCAGAAACCGAAAACAACTAGATTATGCAATACATTCCCAATATTCTGTTTTTAATTTTACTTGTTGCAGGATCAGGATTCTTTGTTAAAAACAGCAAAAAAATAATCCGAAATATTAAACTTGGTTATAAAGTTGATGCTTCAGATCATAAAAAAGAACGATGGAATAACGTAGTGCGTATTGCATTAGGTCAGTCCAAAATGGTGGTTCGACCATTGGCAGGAATCCTTCATATTATAGTGTATGTAGGTTTTATTATTATCAATATTGAAGTGTTAGAGATAATTATTGATGGGCTTTTTGGTACACATCGTATTTTCTCATCATTGGGTAGTATTTATGGTTTCTTAATAGGTTCTTTTGAAATTTTAGCTTTAATGGTTTTGGTTTCAGTAACCATATTTTGGTTGCGTAGAATGGTAAAACGTATTCCACGTTTTTGGTCTAAAGAGATGACCAAATGGCCCAAAAATGACGCTTTATACATTCTTTATTTTGAAATGGTGCTAATGTCACTTTTCTTGATAATGAATGCGACAGATTCTCATTTTCAATTGGCTAATTCAGGAAATATTATCAGCCAATTTATAGCTCCCATATTTTCAGGTTTAGGTGAAGGAACTCTTCATTTAATAGAGCGATCGGCTTGGTGGGTTCATATAGTTGGTATTTTCATATTTTTAAATTATTTATACTATTCCAAACATTTACATATTTTACTAGCTTTTCCAAATGTGTACTACGGAGGTATTGAGCCAAAAGGGAAATTCAAAAATTTAGAATCAGTAACCAACGAAGTTAAATTAATGATGGACCCAAATGTAGATCCATTTGCTGCACCTGTAGAAGGAGCAGAGGTTCCTGCAAAGTTTGGTGCAAGCGATGTGTTAGACTTAAGCAGAATACAACTATTAAATGCTTATACATGTACCGAATGTGGACGTTGTACAAGCAATTGTCCAGCCAATCAAACAGGTAAAAAATTATCACCTCGTAAGATTATGATGGACACTAGAGATCGCTTGGAAGAAATAGGAAAAAACATAGATTTAAATGGTGAGTTTAAACCAGATAATAAGCAATTATTAGACGATTATATAACGAGAGAAGAGCTTTGGGCTTGTACTACTTGTAACGCTTGTGTGGAGGCTTGTCCAGTGAGTATTGATCCGCTTTCTATTATTATGGATATGCGTCAATACCTCGTAATGGAGCAATCGGCTGCACCAAATGAATTGAATATTTCAATGACAAATATTGAAAATAATGGAGCACCTTGGCCTTACAATCAAATGGATAGACTTAATTGGAAAGATGAAAATTAATCTAATTTTACTTTTAGTTATGTTGTTTAGCTCTTTAGGTTTTACACAAGAATCTTATAGAAAAGATTCGCTTCAGGTAAAAGTTTATACAGAGTTATATGTTGATAAAAATATTAAAATAGATTCGATTAAAATTGTAAAAATATTTTGTGATTATTGTAATGAAAAACAAAAGCAACAAATAGAATTAGAGTCATTCCATAGAACAGAAATGGAATTTCATTACCCAAAATACCATAAACAAGGAAAGCATAAACTAGCACTTTATTTAAGAATTAGTAAAAAAGATTTTTCTGAATTGAATAATAATCAATAATACACCCGATTGGTCGGAAAATGAATATGAAAAAAGAAGAAGTAGAAAAATTATTACACGATAAAGTGGAAGCTGGAGAGCATATAAGTCCAATTCTTCCTGAAGGAGTAAAGAATTATTTGATTGATATTGATGGAACCATTTGTGACGATATTCCAAATGAAGAACCAGAAAGAATGTTAACGGCCGAAGTGTATCCAGATGCATTAATAACTTTAAATAAATGGTATGAAGAAGGACATATAATCTGTTTTTTTACATCTAGAACAGAAGCTCATAGAGAATATACTGAAACTTGGTTAAAAAAACACGGATTTAAATACCATTCAATGTTAATGGGAAAACCGCGAGGAGGGAACTACCATTGGGTAGACAATCATTTAGTAAAAGCTACACAATACAAAGGTAAATTTACCGATTTAGTGGATAAAAAAGTAACCATTCAAGTGTTTGAAGATTAAATGAAAAATATTGTTTTCGTGCTTTTATTAGTGATTGGTGTTTTTACAAACGCACAATCTATTATTGGAGAATGGGAAACGTTTGATGATAAGACGGGGGATAAACTATCGATTGTTGAAATATATAAAAGCAACAATAAATACTTCGGAAAGATTACAAAACTATATGAAGATCCTTCAGATTTAGTTTGTGATAAATGTGAAGATGAAAATAAAAACAAACCAATAATTGGCTTGGTAGTTTTACAAAATTTGGGAATTGATGATGACGAATATAACAACGGAACAATTTTAGATCCAAATAATGGGGAAACCTATAAATGTTATATTGAATTAATTAATGATAATAAACTTAAATTAAGAGGTTATATTGGAATCTCTCTTATAGGGAGAACCCAATACTGGCAAAGAAAGATATAAAAAGATGAGTGAAGCATTAAAAGTGCCTACAATGGCAGAGTTTTTAGCACAAGGAAAACAACCTGAAGTATTATTTTGGGTAGGATGTGCAGGAAGTTTCGATGATAGAGCAAAGAAAATCACCAAAGCTTTTGTAAGATTATTAAACAAAGCAGATATCGATTTTGCTGTTCTTGGAACCGAAGAAAGTTGTTCTGGAGACCCTGCAAAACGTGCTGGAAATGAGTTTCTATTTCAGATGCAAGCAATGATGAATATTCAGGTATTAAATGGATATGAAATAAAAAAAATCGTAACTACTTGCCCCCACTGTTTCAATACCTTAAAAAATGAATACCCAGAATTAGGAGGTAATTATGAAGTAATGCACCACACTCAATTTTTAAAAGACCTTTTAAATGAAGGAAGATTAAAAGTAGAAGGTGGAAAATACAAAGGAAAACGAATCACTTTTCACGACCCTTGTTATTTAGGTAGAGCCAATAATGAATATGAAGCGCCTAGAGACCTACTTCGGAAATTAGAAGTAGAATTAATTGAAATGAATCGCTGTAAGTCTAACGGACTTTGTTGTGGAGCAGGAGGAGCCCAAATGTTTAAAGATGCAGAACCTGGCGATAAAGAAATCTTTGTAGAACGTACGGAGGAAGCGATTGAGGTAAAACCTTCAATAATAGCAACTGGATGTCCATTTTGTAATACGATGATGACTGATGGTGTAAAAGTAAAAGAAAAGGAAGGTGAAGTTCAAGTGTTGGATATTGCCGAAATGATTATTAATGCAGACGAATTATAAATTAAATTTGCTCGCAAAGATGCTAAGGGCATAAAAAATTTTGTGGCTTTGCGTCTTAGCGAGATAGAAAAAATATAAAACATATTAATGATACGATTTTTTAAAGATTTACCAGACGATTCTAGAGTATGGATATACCAATCTAACAGAAAATTTAGTGAAGAGGAAGTTGCCATCATCAAAGAAAAAGTGATTGGCTTTTTAAAAGAATGGACTGCCCACGGACAAGATTTAGAAGCAGGTTACGAAATAAAATACAATCGTTTTATTGTATTTGGTTTAAATCAAGAAAATGCTTCCGCTTCTGGTTGTAGTATTGATGCTTCTGTTTACTTTATTCAATCTTTGGAAAAAGAATTTGGAATCGAGCTATTGGATAAAATGAATGTAACTTTCTATAACGGAGAGTTTATTGCTCATAAATCTCTTTCAGACTTCAGAAAAATGGCAAAAGCTAAATCGGTTTCAAAAAACACAATTGTTTTTAATAATTTGGTAAATACAAAGCTAGATTATCTAGAGAATTGGGAAGTACCTGCAAAAGATAGTTGGCATAGCAGATTTTTATCCTAGCTATGTTAATGTTTTTGTAATTTGAACTAACAATTTACAAGAATAAATATCTTTATAGAAATAATAATTATTGTGTAAAAAGTTACCCGCTTTCTCGGGTAATAAATATGAAAAAACTACTTGTAACCTCACTTTTATTGTTCCTAATTAGCTTAGGATTTGCACAACAAATCAATCCGCTTATTGTTGAAAAAGACCAAATAAACCAAAAAAAATGGGTGGATAGTATTTATAATAATATGTCACTTCAAGAAAAAATCGGACAACTTTTTATGGTCGATGTTTTTTCTAAAAGCCCGAAAGCCAAGATTGATAAAATAGATTCATTAATAAAAAATCAGCATATTGGTGGTATTATCTTTTCAAAAGGAGGCCCAAAACGCCAAGCGATTTTAAATAACCGATTTCAGGAAAATTCTAAAGTCCCATTAATAATGGCAATGGATGCCGAGTGGGGATTAGCAATGCGTCTAGACTCTACCTTTGCATATCCTTGGAATATGACCCTTGGAGCAATTACAAATAATGAAATCATCTACAAAGTAGGTAAGAGAATTGGAGAGCATACCAAACGTATTGGAATGCATATTAATTTTGCACCTGTGGTAGACGTTAATACCAATCCAAACAATCCTATTATTGGAAATCGTTCCTTCGGAGAAGATCGTGATAATGTTACTGAAAAATCATTGGCTTTTATGAAAGGTATGCAAAGTGCTGGGGTATTAGCAAATGCAAAACACTTTCCTGGTCACGGTGACACAGAGAAAGATTCTCATAAAACCTTACCCACCATTAATTTTTCAAAACAACGAATTGATAGCATAGAATTATATCCTTATAAAAGACTAATACAAGAAGGCTTAAGCAGTGTGATGGTTGCTCATTTGAATGTTCCTGCATTGGAATCTCGTAATAATTTTCCTTCCTCTTTATCAAAAAACATAGTTACTAACCTACTACAAGGAGAACTTGGTTTTAACGGTTTAACTTTTACTGATGCTCTAAATATGAAGGGTGCTACTAATTTTCAAAAAGCTGGAGAGATAGAATTAGCAGCCTTTTTAGCAGGTAATGATGTTTTGTTGATATCAGGAAATATACCAAAAGCTCACGAATTATTGGTTGCTTCTTATAATGATGGAACGATCACTGAAGAACGTTTAATGCGTTCCGTAAAGAAGATATTATACGCTAAATACAAAGTTGGACTTCAGAATTATCAACCTGTAGAACTTGAAAATTTAGTCGAAGATTTGAATGCGCCTATTGACAATGTTATTTACGAAGAGGCAATGGAAAACGCATTAACAGTTCTTAAAAATAACCGACTTATTCTTCCAGTAAAAGAGTTGGAAGCAGTTAAAATCGCTTATGTTGAATTTGGTGATGATTCGGGTGAAGCCTTTTATAATCAATTAAAAAAATATTCAAAAATAGATTGGATAAAAGCCAAAACCTTAGACGGTTACAATACACAACTTAAAGCTTATAATTTAGTAATTATAGGCTTTCATAAATCGAATACAAACCCTTGGAAAGACTATAAATTCACAGATACAGAAATCATTTGGTTGTATGAAATAGCAAGACAGAACAAAGTGATTTTAGATATTTTTGCTAGACCTTATGCTTTGTTAGAATTGACAGCAACTTCAAATTTTGAAGGGATTATTATGTCATACCAAAATAGTAAAGTAATGCAAGAGTTATCTGCTCAGTTAATTTTTGGAGCAAGAAACTCACTAGGGTCTTTACCTGTATCATTAGGAGATGATTTTCCTTTAGGAACTACCAATTTTATAAGAACCATCAAAAGACTTCAATACGGAACTCCAGAGAGTGTAGGAATAAATTCAGAAAAACTACTAAAAATTGATTCATTAGCTCAAGTTGGCTTGAAAGAGGATATGATGCCTGGAGCTCAAATATTAGTAGCAAGAAAAGGAAAGGTTGTTTACCAAAAAACGTTTGGTTACCATACACAAGAAAAGAAGATTAAAGTTTCGGAAGATGATATTTATGATATCGCATCATTGACAAAAATTTTAGCAACTTTACCTATGATTATTGAGTTGGTGGATGATAAAGAGATTTCGTTAAATACTACTGTTTCAGAATTACTTCCAGAATTTAAAGGCTCTAATAAAGAAAACATTACCCTAAAAAAGATGCTTTCTCATTATGCTCGTTTTAAAGCTTGGATTCCTTTTTACACAGGTACTTTAGATTCTTTAAAAAATCCAGATTCACGGTTTTATGTAAAAGAAAAAACGGCAGTTTATAAATACCAAGTAGCAGACCAAATGTATATGCGATTGGATTTAAAAGACAGTATTTACAAGCAAATTAAAGACAGTGAATTGTATTCTAAATTGCGATACAAATACAGTGATTTGCCATATTATATTCTTAAAGAATATTTAGAAAGATATTATGAAATGCCTATGCAAGATATTGTTCAAGAACGTCTATATAAACATCTTGGAGCGAATAATACGACCTATAATCCATTGGATAAATTTCCAAAAGATATGATTCCTCCAACCGAGGAAGATGATTATTTTAGAATGCAGAAAGTTCAGGGTTATGTTCACGACCAAGGAGCTGCAATGTTAGGAGGAGTAAGTGGTCACGCAGGAATTTTTAGTAATGTAAACGACATTGCCAAGATTATGCAAATGTACTTATGGAAAGGATTTTATGGTGACATTAGGTATTTTAACCCTGAAACATTCGATCTATTTAATACTTGTAATTATTGTGATAAGGATGTTAGAAGAGGAGTTGGATTTGATAAACCCCAACTTGGAGAATTCGGGCCTACTTGTGGTTGTGTTTCTATGACAAGCTTTGGTCATAGTGGTTTTACAGGAACATTAACTTGGGCAGACCCAGAGGAAGAGATTATTTACGTGTTTCTTTCCAATAGAACCTATCCAGATGCAGAAAATAGAAAGATTATTAAAAACGATTTAAGAAGTAATATTCAACAAGCAATTTATGATGCTATTGAAGATTAAGTAAATTAGAACACTTTGTCATCCTGCCCCGAAGTTTCGAAATTAACTCAGGATCCATTATTAATTTGATGAAAATAAAAATGTAATATGAAAATTGCAATAGTTTGTTATCCAACCTTTGGAGGAAGTGGAGTAGTAGCCACCGAATTAGGAATTGCTTTGGCCGATCACGGTCACGAAATTCATTTTATTACTTATAAACAACCCGTAAGATTGCAATTATTACATAGCCATGTTCATTTTCACGAAGTGACCGTTCCTAATTATCCTTTGTTTCATTATCAACCTTACGAATTGGCATTGTCTAGTAAATTAGTTGATATGGTGAAACTTCATAAAATTGATTTACTGCACGTGCATTATGCAATTCCACATGCTTATGCAGGTTATATGGCTAAGAAAATGTTAGCAGAAGAAGGGATCCATATACCTATGGTAACAACACTTCACGGTACTGATATTACATTAGTTGGTAACCACCCATTTTATAAACCAGCGGTAACTTTTAGTATAAATAATAGCGATGCGGTAACTTCAGTGTCACAAAGTTTAAAGGATGATACCTTGCGTTTGTTTGATATTAAAAATGAAATACACGTAGTACCAAACTTTATAGATACTGAAAAGTATAATAATTCATATCCAGATTGTGAACGGGAGTTAATAGCTCATAAAGAGGAAAAAATTATTACTCATATTAGTAATTTGAGAACGGTAAAACGAATTGATAATGTGATTGAAATTTTTAATCGTATTCAGAAAAAAATGCCAGCTAAACTGATAATTGTTGGTGAAGGTCCAGAAAAGAAACCTTCTGAAAAAGTATGTAGAGAACTAGGGATTTCTGATAAGGTATTATTTGTGGGTAATAGTCATGAAGTTGATAAAATTCTTTGTCTTAGTGATTTATTTGTACTTCCTTCAGAACATGAAAGCTTCGGTCTTGTAGCTTTAGAAGCTATGGCTTGTGGAGTTCCTGTAATATCTAGTAATGCTGGGGGGTTGCCAGAAGTTAATATTCAAGGAGAAAGCGGATATTTAAGTGATGTTGGTAATGTAGATGAAATGTCTGAAAATGCAATAAAAATATTAGAATGCCCTGTAATGCATTCAAAATTTAAAGCCTCAGCAAAACAAATTGCGAAAAGATTTGAGACAAGAAATGTGGTGCCACTTTATGAAAAAGTATATGAAAATGCCCTAAGAAGTGTTCAGAAATAGATTGATTGGCTTCTCTTTACGATTGTAAAAGTTTCAATAATTAAACAGGTCTATAACTCTTCAGAGTGTGAGTTTATTGTTAAACCCTATAATAATTAAATTCATTTTTAATTTATAAACTCTATTACTTTTTTATTATAAAAGTACTTCAATTTCTGCATTCTTTTTTTTATTAAGTTTCCATAACCAGTATATCCCACCTAATGGAATTCCAAAAGCCCAAACAGAACTTAAATATCCCATATAATTAAAACTTATACCAAGCATAAATTGAAAGTTTAATAAGCTAAAAGATAGGCCACTAAATGCGCCATAAGAAAACGTGGGAACATTAAAAAATAGGACACCAAGATATTTCAACCACTTTTTCTTTAAATCACTTTTTTTGATTAATCGTATCACATAAATATTAAAGCTTAATACCAAGATTGGTAAAACTCCAAAGAGCCAGAAAAAAAGCATATTTGGTATATTTTCTTTAATGTCAAGAGTATTGATGTTTAGAATTTTATTAGAATTGTCATCAAATATAATTTCAAAAACCCCAAATTCTTTTTCATTTGCAAATTGAATTTGCGCTTTTGTTGTATTTGGCTCAGTACTTTCTCCTTCAACTGAAGAAAAAGTCTTGTTTGCAGTCATAAAATTATACTCTAATTTCTCTCCAAAGTTATTTACTAATACTTTTCGAAAGTTAGCTAAACCACTTTTTAGAGTGTCAAGATTTGTATTTTTAAACCCTTCATGTTCAATTGCCATAAAAGACAAACTTTTCGTGTAATCTTCCTGCATTAAACTTTCAATAAAGCCTTGTGTAGTTTCCTTATAAGTAAATGAGTTCTTAATAAAATCACAACTTGTAAATAATAAAAAGATTAATAATATTGATAAGGGTTTTAGAAGTTTTGTCATTTGTGTTTTATTGACGATTAACATATTACGAAGTAATCTCAGTGTCATTTACCCAAGCCG
>JASFZG010000058.1:0-25738 GCA_046055745.1 Flavobacteriaceae bacterium
GACTTAAAAGAATTTAAAGATCAAATTAAAGCATTGGTATTAATATTTTTACCCGCATTAATCATCATACCTCAACCCGATCCTGGAAGTGCTTTGGTTTATGTTGCGTTGATTTTTCCTCTTTATAGAGAAGGATTACATTATATCTATTTACTATTAGGTTTTATTGTGGCTGCTTTATTTGTAGCTACTTTAGCAATTGGAGTACCTTGGGTAATCACAGGTATTTTAATTATTACAGGATTCACTTATCTGAAAAACAAAAAACGAAAGCCTAGTATCTTTAAATACTCGTTTATAGCCCTTGTTTGTATTGGATTTTCATTTTCTGTAAATTATATTTTCGAAAATGTATTAGAACAACGTCACCGTGATCGTTTTAATATTGTTTTAGGAAAAGAGGTGGACACCAAAGATATTGGTTACAATACCAATCAAAGTGAAATCGCTATTGGCAGTGGTGGTTGGACAGGGAAAGGTTGGCTACAAGGCACCCAAACCAAAGGGAAATTTGTACCAGAACAAGACACCGATTATATTTTTAGTACCGTTGGTGAAGAGTGGGGTTTTTTAGGAAGTCTTTTAGTGGTAGCACTTTTTCTGTTTTTAATTATTAGACTCTTAATTCTTGCCGAAAGACAAAAATCACAATACAGTCGAGTCTATGGTTATAGTGTCGCCTCCATTATTTTCTTTCACTTTTTTATAAATATCGGAATGGTTTCTGGTTTGCTTCCTACTATTGGAATTCCTTTACCTTTCTTTAGTTATGGAGGTTCGGGACTTTGGGGTTTTACTATTCTTCTTTTTATATTTATTAGGCTAGATGCTTCAAATTATGTGAATAGATAGTTAACCTTTCACATCCAAAGCATCACGCAATGCATTCCCAATTAACATAAAAGCAGTCACCAAACTCATTATTGCCAAACCGGGAATTAATGCCAAATAAGGTTTTCCTAAAATTATATATGAGTAATGGTCTTTAATAATTCCGCCCCAACTTGGCATGGGTGGTTGTGCTCCTATTCCTAAAAAACTAAGTCCGCTTTCAATTAAAATTGCACCAGCAAAATTGGCTGCCGAAATAATTATTACGGGTGCCATACTATTGGGAAGTATATGTTTGGTGATAATCCTAAAATCATTATAGCCCAAAGCTCTTGCTGCAGTTACATACTGCATCTGCTTCACCCCCATTACTTGTCCACGAACAACCCTTGCAACTTCCACCCACATGGTAAGTCCAACGGCAATAAAAACTTGCCAAAACCCTTTTCCTAAGGCTAAAGTGATAGCAATTACTAATAATAGAGTTGGAATTGACCAAGTAACATTGATAAGCCACATAATTACAGCATCTACTTTTCCACCAAAATAACCAGCGATGGCTCCCATGGTTATTCCAATTACTAATGAAATAAATACTGCAACAAATCCGATGGCCAAAGAAATCCGTATACCAATTAACATTCTGCTTAATAAATCTCTTCCGTATTTATCGGTTCCTAAATAGAATTTTCTTGTTGAAATATATTGAATCGGAATGTCCTTAGCTTCACTAATAGTAGGAAACATCTTTAGTGAATATTTTTTCTGAAGCCCTTCGGTTCCGTCTACCGTATATTCTATAATATGGATAGAGTTTTCTTCAATTTTATAACTTGAAATTGGAATCTCTGTATCAGTATTTTTCCTTCCGAAGAAGAAAGTTGAAATGGAGCTTTTCTGAATTTTTTCTGAAGGAATTGTCAACATTTCAACCCGAAATCCTGGAGATTTAGAATGTATTGACAAATGCATCTGATTGGCATTTTGAGAATTATCTGGAGCCAATACATAAGCAAAAATCGCCACTAAAACACAGAGTAGTAAAAATACCATACTGAAAACGCCCCAACCGTTTTTTTTAAACTTCTGGAGCGTTAATTTTGTTAATGATGTTGACTGGTTTTTCAAAAAATTAATATTTTATCATTTAATTGTAATTTTAAAGTAGATTCTGGCTCAAGCCCAGAATGACAAAAAGGATAATTTAAAAAAATAAAGCATTAATTAGTTCTTCACATTAGCAACTTTACTATTCTGAATATTACTAATATTTAAATCTTCCAACACATTCACTGCTTCTTCAACGTAAATATCTTTACTCAAACTTTTATGCCATCTCTTACGTTTTTCAGTAAGTGTAGTATCTTGTTTCATCAACTTAATTTCATAAGGTAACGACTCATAACTTAAATGATTATCATATTCATCGATTGCGTCAAATTGTTTTGTTTCTTCAATTCGGGTTTCAATTTCAGCTTTATAATCGTTATAATTTAAAGTTACCGATGTTTCATCACGACGAGTTTTAATCCATCGTGCATTTTCATCTATCAATCTTAATTGCTCACTTTTTGCCATTCGCTCATTGGATTTTTTGATGGTTTCTTCATAATCAATATAACCATTCCAAACATCATAATCTGCAGCATCAATTTTATCGTAAGGCAAGGGGTTGTCATAATCACGTTCTCCTATATCTATATAGCTATAACGATCTGGCATCACCACATCACTTTTTACTCCTTCTAATTGAGTGGAACCTCCATTAACTCTGTAGAATTTTTGAGTCGTTAATTTTAAAGCACCCATATCTCCCATATCATTTTTACGAAGCCACTGATTAAGGTCTAATAAATTCTGAACCGTTCCTTTTCCATAAGATTGCTCACTTCCAATAATAATTGCTCGTTTATAATCTTGCATTGCAGCAGCTAAAATTTCGGAAGCGGAAGCAGATAATTCATTCACTAAAATCACCAATGGGCCGTCCCAAATAATGTCTTTATCTTTATCTTTTAGCACCTCTTTATTCCCTCCAGATGAAGCAACTTGCACCACCGGACCATCTTTAATAAACAAGCCAGCCATATCTACTGCCGTTCTTAAAGACCCTCCTCCATTGCTGCGCAAATCGATAATAAGACCTTCCATCCCTTCTTTTTTTAAACGAATAATTTCTTTTTTCACATCACTTGCAGCATTGCGTTCTTTATAATTATCCATATCGAAATAAAACTGCGGAAGGTTAATCAATCCAAAGTTTTTATCCTCTTTTTTAATGATGGTCGATTTTGCATATGTTTCTTCTAACTCCACTACATCTCTGGTAATAGTTTCGGTTTCAATAGCTCCATCTACTCTTTTGATGGTTAAAATTACTTTGGTTCCTTTTGGTCCTTTTATTAATTTTACAGCATCATCTAATCTCATTCCTACAATACTTACCGCTTCTTTTTCATCTTCTTGTCTAACTTTCATAATTAAGTCACCAACTTCTACATGTTCCCCACGCCAAGCTGGACCTCCGCTAATTACTTCTACAATTTTTATATAATCGTTTTTCTTCTGAAGTCTTGCTCCAATACCTTCTAACTTTCCAGACATTTGTAAATCGAATCGATCTCTCTGAGTTGGAGCAAAATAATTGGTATGTGGATCAAATTCTTCCACTAAAACATTTAAGAAAATTGCAAAATAGTCCTTACGTTCAAGATCATCAACAAAATCGAAGTATTCATCTAAAGATATTTTTGAACTTTCTCTAGATTCTTTTTCTATTTCAGTAAGGGTTTTTGGTTCTTTTAATTCTGAATTTTCCAAACCTGTATCTAAAGCTTTCTCCTTATCTGTTTTTACTACATTTCCATTATCTTCAATTAAATCATAGTAATTAGATATGGTTGTAAATTTTAATTGCTTTCTCCAACGTTCTTTTAATTCCTTTTTTGAAGTGGCATAAGGAATTTTCTCATAATCCACATCAATTTTTTCATCTAAGGAATAATCAAAAGGAGTTTCTAAAACCTTAGGGTACATTTTCTTCACATTCTCTAAACGCTTATTATAACGAGTATACACTAAATTAAAAAAAGTAAGATCTTTTACCTTTATTTGATCGTCTATTTCATATTGGTATTGGCTAAATTCTTCGATATCTGAAGCTAAAAAATAGCGTTTTAAAGGGTCCATTCCTTCAATAAAATCATCATAAATATTTTTTGAAAACTCATCGTTCAAATCCTTCGGTTCATAATGTCCTTTTTGCAATACAAACGTGACTAAATCAATGAGTAACTTATCTTTATCTGGATCGTCAAATTCCTTTGTGGTAAAACTGCACGAAGCAACCGAAACCGCAATCGCAAGGAATAAAACTTTAAAATTCTTTTTCAAAACCTTCATTTTCTTCTTTTTTATTAATGACGACTAATTTATATAAAATATTGTGCCAAAAGCGCCTATTGTTATTAATATTTTGTTAAACCAAAATTCTAGAAACCTTAAAGGGCGAACCTAAGTTCTGAAAAAATTATTATGTACTTTAGCTTTTTGATTTAATTCAGAAAAAATGCCTTCAGAAAAGCCACTTATATTAATTACTAATGACGACGGAATTCACGCGCCGGGTATTAGAATGCTTATCAAAATAATGAACAATTTTGGTGATGTAATTGTCGTTGCTCCCGATGCTCCACAAAGCGGAATGGGTCATGCAATCACCATCAATGACACACTTTATTGCGAACCGATTACGGTTGCAAAAGACGAACCTCAAACTGAATATAGTTGTAGTGGCACTCCTGCAGATTGCGTAAAAATTGCGGTGAATGAAATTTTAAAGCGTAAACCAGATCTTTGTGTAAGCGGAATTAATCACGGAAGCAATTCGTCTATCAACGTGATTTATAGTGGTACGATGAGCGCAGCTGTCGAAGCAGGAACACAAGGAATTCCGTCTATCGGATTTTCATTATTAGACTATTCACTAGAAGCAAATTTTGAGCCTTCAAAAAAGTTTATTAAAAAAATAGTTTTAGAATGTCTTGAAAACGGGTTACCAAAAGGAGTGGTTTTGAATGTGAATATCCCAAAACTTTCAGAAGATGAAATTAAAGGAATAAAAGTTTGTCGTCAAGCAAATGGACATTGGTCTGAAGATTTTGACAAACGCACCAACCCATTAGGAAGGGATTATTACTGGCTTACCGGAAAATTTATAAACGACGATAAAGGGCAAGACACTGACGAATGGGCTTTGGGAAACGGATATATTTCTATAGTTCCTGTACAATTTGATTTAACCGCGCATCACGCCATAAAAGACATTAACAATTGGACACTATAAAAAAAGAAGTATTTATCGGTTTGATAATTGGGCTTATCGCGAATACTGCTGGGAGCTATTTATATATTTATTTTTTTTCGGATTATGGTCTGGAAGAAACTATTAAAAATGCATTGATGCAAGATGTTTTTGGTAACATTATTGCTCTTGGAGCCATTTTAAACTTATTGGTGTTTTTTATATTTTTGAAAAAAAATCAATTTTATAGAGCAAGAGGCGTTGTATTAGCAACGGTTGTTAGCGCAATAATTATATTGGTTACAAAGTTTTATTAAAAAAAGATTCCTGCCGGAGTTTATATTGAGCAGAGTTAAAATTCAGGAATTAAATAATATTTTCACAACAAAAGTGAAATTTAAAATAACAGTTAAAAAAGGTAGGGATTCCTGCCTTCGTAGGAATTTATGAAATACTACATCATAGCAGGGGAAGCTTCGGGCGATTTACACGGAGCTAATTTAATGAAGGCACTTTATCAAAAAGATAAAGATGCTGACATTCGCTATTGGGGAGGAGAACTAATGGAAAAAGTAGGCGGCACTTTGGTAAAACATTACCGAGACCTTGCTTTTATGGGTTTTGTAGAAGTTCTTTTTAACCTTAGAACCATTTTTAGAAACATTTCATTATGTAAAAAAGATATTGAAGAGTTTAATCCTGATGTGATTATTTTTATAGATTATCCCGGTTTTAATATGCGAATTGCCAAATGGGCAAAACAAAAAGGCATTAAAACTCATTATTATATTTCCCCTCAAATTTGGGCTTGGAAAGAAGGCAGAATCAAAGCTATTAAACGTGATGTTGATGCAATGTATGTAATACTTCCTTTTGAAAAAGGGTTTTATGAAGACAAACATCAATTTCCAGTGCATTTTGTTGGACATCCATTAATTGATGAAATCGCGCACAGAAGTCAAGTAGATGAAGTCCTTTTCAGGAAAAAAAATAATTTAGACGAGCGACCAATTATCGCTTTACTCCCTGGAAGTAGAAAGCAAGAAATTTCCAAAATGCTAGAAGTAATGTTGAGTATTGTGGGTGACTATACCGATTATCAATTTGTAATTGCTGGGGCTCCAAGTCAAGACGAAAGTTTTTATCAGCCATTTATAAAAATTCAAAACGTACATTTATTACTCAATAAAACCTACGATTTATTAAGTGTTTCTTATGCTGCTTTGGTAACTTCTGGAACCGCAACATTAGAGACCGCCTTATTTAAAGTACCACAAGTGGTTTGTTATTCTGGAAATAGAATTTCGTATGAAATAGCCAAACGAATTGTCAAGCTGAAATACATTTCGCTAGTCAATTTGATTTTAGATAAAGAAGTGGTTACTGAATTAATTCAAACTGAATTCAATAAAAAACGATTAAAGGAAGAACTAGATAAAATATTAGACGAATATAATAGAGCTGTTTTGTTTTTGGAATACTATGATTTAGAGCAAAAACTAGGCGGTGTTGGAGCTAGTGAGAAAACGGCTGGATTGATTGTGGAATCTATAAAGAACTAAGACCGTTTCGATTAAAGTCGAAAGTACAATATAGGTTTCGACTGCGCTCAACCAGGCAAATTAATGTTAAAAATGAAAAAATATTTCCTACTTATTTTACTTTCTTTATTTTTATTTTCTTGTGGAAGCTCGAAAAAATCAACTTCAAGTCGTACAAAAACTCATAAGACAACTTCTAAAAAACCTGCTTCCAAATCCACTATAAAATCTTCAGGAAACAAAACAACTTCCAACATCATCAAGACCGCAAAAACCTTTGAAGGAACCAAATATAAATTTGGGGGAACTACTAAAAAAGGAATGGATTGTTCGGGTTTAATCTATGTTGCCTATGGAAAAGAAGGGATTAAACTACCTCGTGTTTCGCGAGACATGGCAAAACAAGGAAAATCAGTATCCTTAAAAAAAATAGCAGAAGGTGATTTGCTTTTTTTTAAAACTGGTAAATCTAAAAACCGAGTCAACCATGTTGGTATGGTAACTAAAGTGAAAAATGGAGAAGTTTTTTTTATTCACGCTTCTACAACACGTGGCGTTATCAATTCTTCATTAAATGAAAGTTATTGGAAGAAAACCTTTGTAGAGGCTCGAAGAATTATCTAGTATTAAATAATTCCTTATATTTATAGCACTCCTCAATTGATATTAAGCCCGACTTAATAATCAATTACATGAAATTCATTAATTTTTCGATAGTAAAATTTTCCTTCTTGTTGACGATAGGAATTTTGGTCGCACATTTATTTTTGAGGACTTCATTACTTCCATTTTATATTTTTATTGGGCTTTTTATATGTCTTTTAATTGCTTGGCTAGTGGCAAGGAAACAACTATTTCAGGATATTATTTTTGGAAGTATCACTTATGCGTGTTTCTTCTTATTAGGAATTACATCTTATCAAATTAGATTGCCCGAATTTCAAGAAAACCATTATTCACATTCAATCACAACAAATATTGAAGGCAATGTATTTGAATTAAAGATTAAAGAAGTTTTAAAAACTGATGCCTATAATGACAAATATTTAGCGGAAATTATCGCTATTAACCAATCAGGAAGCAAAGGAAAAATCCTATTAAACATTCAAAAAGACTCATTAAAACCAAAGCTTACCGTAGATGATTTAATTCTAACTTCTTTCAATTTAAGTCCAATAAATTCGCCTTTAAATCCACATCAGTTTGATTATGCAAAGTATATGAAAACATTGGGCGTATATCATCAAATTCGTATCACCACTAATGATATTTTACAAAACTATAAAGGTAAATCTACCCTTAGAGGAACCGCAGAAAAAGCAAGAAACCTCATCATTAACAAACTAAAGGAAAGCCCCATTACTCCCAATGAATTATCTATTATTCAAGCATTAATTTTAGGTCAACGGAAGGATATTAGCAAAGAAATATACAGTGATTATGCAGCGGCTGGAGCCATTCATATTTTAGCAGTTTCTGGTTTGCACGTAGGGATTGTATTTTTTATTCTTCAGTTTATATTTAGTCCTTTTAAGTATTTCAGAAAAGGAAAAATCGTTATTCCTATTCTGATTGTTATTTGCCTTTGGGGGTTTGCATTTATAACAGGATTAAATCCATCAGTAGTTAGAGCAGTAACTATGTTTTCGTTCTTTGCATTAGCGAAGATGATTAATCGAGATACTAACTCGATAAACACCATGTTTCTTTCGTATTTCGTTTTATTATTTGTGAACCCTATGTGGTTATTTCATGTTGGGTTTCAGCTAAGTTATTTGGCTGTTTTCTTTATCCTTTGGATTCTCCCCATGTTTAACCGAATGTATTATCCCACTAACTATTTTGTAAAAAAAGGTTGGGGGATTATCACCGTAACTATCGCTGCTCAAATAGGAATCATTCCATTGAGTCTATTCTATTTTCATCAGTTTCCTGGATTGTTTTTTCTTACTAATATTGTAATTCTTCCTTTTTTAGGAATTGTTTTGGGCTTCGGTATTTTCGTTATAATTCTAGCTATTTTCAACATATTACCAGATTGGATTGCCGTTAGTTACAACTATATTATAAAAGGGTTAAACTGGTTTGTAAATTGGATTTCCAATCAGGAATCTTTCTTAATAGAGGATATTCATTTTACCTCAGAAAAAGCAATTATTAGTTATGTATTTATCATTTTTACTTTACTTATTTGGAAGAATAAAAAGCCGAAATATATTCTTTTTAGTTTAGCGAGTCTTGCGATTTTGATTGGTGTATTTGTATTTGACAACATCTCCAATTCTGGAAATCAACTGATTGTTTTTCAAAAAAGCAGACAAACATTAATTGGATATAAACACGCAAATGAGCTTCAGTTGTTCCGAAGTGATACTAGTCAATTTTACAAGAAAAAATATCCCATAAAAGGATTTCGAGTTGCTAATGGCATTGATGTTTATTCAGAAGAAAAACTACCTCAAATAGTATCTTATAATGGTAATAATATTTTGATTTTAGATAGCCTCGGTGTCTATCCTAAAAACTATGATATAGATATCGTGCTTTTATCTTTAAGTCCGAAAGTGAATTTAGAACGTCTAATTGACAGTCTTCAACCTAAATTAATCATTGCAGATGGTAATAATTACACTTCATATGTAAAACGTTGGCAAAAAACTTGTGAAGAAAAAAAGCTCCCATTTCACTATACTGGAAAAGAGGGAGCGTATTTAATAAATTCTAAAAAGCTGTGATTGGTGATTAGAGTTTGGTCATTTCGATACGATTGTTATTCTCTTTAAAATGTCCCTTTGAAATTCTCTTGATATTCTTGCCATGATTTAGAAGTTGTTAATTTTAAATAATCGTCATTTGCAATCATTTTCAAAAATATTTCTAATTGTTCTGGAGTTTTATAACCAACAACTGGTTGAATTAATTCTCCTTTTTCATTAAAGAAAACAATAGTTGGATATCCCGTAACTTTAAGAGCATGTGCTAAAAGGTGTTGTGAATTTCTTCCTTTTCTTCCCTCTTGGTAATTAGGGTTGGTATAGGTAAAATCTTGATAGGTGATTTCTTCGGTGCCTTCTGCGTTAAACTTTACGGCATAGTAATTCTCGTTTACAAATTTTGCTACATCACTATCATGGAATGTTTTTTTATCAAGTAATTTACACGGCCCACACCAATCTGTATAGACATCCATAAATATTTTCTTAGGAGCTTCCTTTTGAGCTTCTAGGGCTTCATTCATTGACATCCAATGTATTTTATCTTGAGCAGTAAGTTTTGTAATTCCTATGAATACAAATGTGATAAGTAGCAATTTTTTCATTTTCATATTTTTTTACTATTTAAAAAAAACGCCCCCAAAGGAGCGTTTATAATATATTATGTCGTTTGCAAAATGATTACTTTACTCCGTGCATTAACTTTTTAAGTAATGGACCTACTAATATTCCAAGAATACCTAAACCTATAGGAACAATTGTAAATATCATAAAGAAATAGGTCATGGAATGTGTTTCTTGAATTTGGTCAATAGAACCACCCATTTTTCCTGCAGTTTTATTACCAATAGCAATGGCTATATACCAGACGCCAAACATTAAAGCAATCATTCTCCCAGGTACTAATTTACTAATATATGATAATGCCACAGGAGACAAACAGAGTTCGCCTAAAGTATGAAATAAATAAGCAACCACTAAAAACAGAATACTTACAGTAGCTGTTTTTGCACCTGGAGGAATAGTAGTAGACCCATATGCTAAAACGGCAAAACCAATACCTAATAAGATTAAACCTAAGCCATATTTTGCAGCTGCACTAGGGTTGTATTTACTTTCCCACCATTTTGAGAATAATGGGGCAAAAAGTATAATAAATAATGAATTTAGAATACCAAACCAAGACGCTGGTATTTCTACTTCTTTTCCTTTTTTACGTACTACTTCTCCAACTATTTTTAAATTAGCAGGCATTGTTTTTGCATTTTCATCAGATAAATATCTAAGGGTACCTCTTTTATCAACATCAATTAGAAATATTTTTGATTTATTTGCTAATTCTAAAGGTTGCCTTATAGTTATTGAATCAGTTTTTACATTAACACTACTCGTAACTCCTTCAGTAACAAAAGTATAGTTTGTTGTTTCTTCACCTTTATCATTTTTTGAAATATGTGCTTCTTGTTGATAATTAATTACATAAGCATTAGAGTGTAAATTTCTATTAATCATCCAACCTACAATTAACCAAATTATCACAAAACTTGCTCCTAAAAATATATTTGAAAGAGCAAAACGCTTAAAAGTAAGTTTAAATAATAAAAATAAAACCCAAGTAATAATAAGTATTGGAACAACAGTAATAATAATATTAATAACATTAAATATGGTTGCAGATGAGCCTGAAAGAATTCGATTGGTGTAATCTTTTGCAAAAATAGTCATGGATCCGCCTGCTTGTTCAAATGAAGCCCAAAAAATAACAGTAAAAATGGCAAAAATGACAATTGCGATCATTCGATCTCTTGTAATAACATGGTATCTAATAATTCTAGAAATCAATAATAAAATAAACACAGATACTGCTGATAATATCACTAGAGTTGAAGCATCATAATCACCAAATTTCAAAATATTTGTACCTCCAATCACAGTTAAAGGGTCATTAATAATCCAAATAAGCCCAGCAATTGATGAAAAAACAATCATTATTAAATCTAGTTTGGTAAAAGGATTTAAAGCATCACCTTCAAATTCTAATTTTGGATGTTTACTTTGTTCCTCCTCAACTTTTTTTCCAATTTCTCCAAAGATATTTTGAGCAAAATAGAATTGTAACATCCCTAAAAACATAAAGATCCCAGCAAGACCAAAACCATAACCCCATCCTTTAGTTTCACCTACATAACCACAAAGCAGGATACCTAAAAAAGCTCCTGCATTAACGCCCATATAGAATATTGTATAAGCTCCGTCTTTCTTTTCTTCATGATTTTTATACATATGCGAAATTATAGAAGTCATATTTGGCTTAAAAAGACCATTACCTATAATTAACAAACCTATACCAATATATAGAAATATGCTATCAAATTCCAGTGCCATAGAAGCATGACCTAAAGTCATAATAACAGCGCCTATTATTACTGCGTTTCTATAACCTAAATATTTATCTGCTAGATAACCACCAAGTATTGGTGTTAAATACACCATTGATGTATATGTGCCGTAAAGTGCTAAGGCATTAGACCTTGGCCAATCCCAACCACCTAATCCAGCTGCACTAACTAAGAATAATACTAATAAAGCACGCATACCGTAATAGGAAAAACGTTCCCACATTTCGGTAAAAAACAAAATAAATAACCCTGCAGGGTGCCCTAAAACTTTATCTTTAAATAGATTTTCTATATCTGTACTCATGTAATTTAATTTTTAAATTTATATTTAATTAAAAAGTCCCACATAAATGCAAGACTTGTAGTTGTTTTTTATTCTTCAGCTAAATCGAACCCTTCTGTTTCATGCATTTCTACTTCGTTGTCTTCTGCTCCGTGGGTAAGTCTTTTTAATGGTTTTAATAATGCAATTACTAGTAAACCGAAAGCTACTGTAAAAACTGTAATACCTATAAAAATCGTGTATTCACCATACTTTGCTGAATTTTCTCCAAGAATACCTGCAACTTTACCACCTAATCCAGTAGCTGCAAAATACACACCCATCATAAGTGAAGCATATTTAACCGGCGCTAATTTTGTGATAAATGACAAAGAAACTGGTGATGAAGATAATTCCCCTATGGTATGAAATAAATACGCTAAAACTAACCAAATCATTGCAGATTTTCCATTTGCTTCATAATCTCTTACAGCAAAAATCATAAACACAAAACCAAGACCCATAATAATAGTTCCAACAGCCATTTTATATAAGGAAGATGCTTCTTTTCCTTTAAGTTTTCTTTTCGCCCATACATTAGCTACAAGAACTGCAAAAATTAAAATAAATCCAGCATTTAACCCTTGAAACATAGGTGTGGGTATTTCCCATCCGAACAAAAATCTATTTGTTTTAGTTTCAGTATATACGCTCATTAACCCTCCTGCTTGTTCAAAAGCTCCCCAAAAAACGATTACAATCATAAATGAAAGTAATAAAACTAAAAATCTATCTTTTTGTATTTTATTTTCTAAGCTTTTGTAGATCATCATCATCATCCCTGTGACTAAAGACAAAAACACAAATAATGCTCCGTAACCCCAATGATCTACACCTTCAAAAGTAAAACCTGCATAAATTGACAATACTAATAAAACTATAACAATAGACAGATGCAATGGTGATTTAGTTAAATTTGAAAACAATTGCCCTATAGATATATCATCTTTTTTGTCTTCGATTGTAGGCTTATTTCCAACATGGACAATAAATTTTTGTCCCCATACATATACAATCAGTCCAAAAAGCATAGCAATTCCCGCTAAACCAAATCCTGCATGCCAACCCCATTTAGCAACAACTAATCCAATTATTGATGTTGCTAATAAGGAACCTAAATTTATTCCTATATAAAATATACTAAACCCTTTATCTCTTCTTATATCTCCTTTTTTATATAATCCACCAACCATAGTTGAGATGTTTGGTTTTAAACATCCAACTCCAAGAATTATTAATCCTAACCCTGTAAAAAAAGCCCAATTTGCTTCAATAGCTAATGTTCCATGACCTAAAACAAGTATTGATGCTCCCAACATAACTGCCTTTTTTTGCCCTAAAATTTTATCAGCTAATATACCTCCAGGAATTGACACTACATAAACCAACATCACATACCAACCATATAATTGATATGCCTCTAACTCCGTCCAACCTAAACCTGGACCATTTTCATTTGTTGTTTGAGCAATCATATAAATAACCAAAATTGCACGCATTCCATAATAAGAAAAGCGTTCCCACATTTCAGTAAAAAACAAAACGAACAATCCTATTGGATGTCCAAATAATTCTCTTTGATGTGGTAATTGTGTAGTTGTTGACATATTTGTTATTTATTGGTTGTTATTATTTTTATTTACCCTTTGAAGTTGTTGTATATCTAACAAATCCTTAGGTCTATTTGCTTTTACTTTACTTGTAATTAAATCTTCATAAGAAAGCACTCTCCATTTCATAAAACTCAATCCTTGTATTTCAACTTCTTCGCTTTCTTTATAAGCATCATTGAAAGATTTAGTTATTGAAAATTTAGTTATCAATTCTAAATCCATTTCAGCTGGCGAAAATTTTATCGAAATATTTTGCTTTTGCTGTTCTACTTCTTCCGGAAATGAATTTATTTCATATCCCATTTCATTAAAAACAACATTTTCTTTTGTTGTTTCAATCCAAAAATCTACATCTGCGGAATGTCTTTGATATCCATGAAAATTCACAGCTGCACCACCAACAAGAATCATTCTTACTTTATATTGATTAGCTAGCTTAACAAACTCATTAATATTATTTTCCCAACTCATTATCTTTATACAAACGTATGATAAAATTATCTTTTTGCTCTTTTCTATATTTTGTTGGAAACCTACTTACTTGTTCCATTAAATTTAAAAATCGACTAATTCGTTCTGCTCCAGATAAACTTAGAAATTCTTCTAACTGCTTTTGGTTGCTCTCTTCTTTTGTCTGAAACGTTATTTTCATATGTTTAAATTATATTATTTAGCGGTAACATATGTGTTCGCTATTAA
The DNA here is from genome assembly GCA_046055745.1 of Flavobacteriaceae bacterium. Taxonomy (GTDB): domain Bacteria; phylum Bacteroidota; class Bacteroidia; order Flavobacteriales; family Flavobacteriaceae; genus Marifrigoribacter. The sequence goes on from JASFZG010000058.1 coordinate 14,423, forward strand.
TCATTCCGTTGTGTGATAAAAATTTTAACAAGCTCGTTTCATATTAAATTATTCCTTTATTTCTTCCAAAGTTACTGTAGGTTTCCCTAAACTCTCCCGAACAAAATTGGTCATTTTTGTGTATAAATGAATTCTTGTATTTCCACCGTAAATACCGTGATTCTTGTCTGGATAAATCGCCCAATCAAATTGCTTGTTTGCTTGTATTAAAGCTTCCGAAAGACGTAAGGTATTTTGTAAATGCACGTTATCATCGGCTCCACCGTGTACCAATAAAAAATCACCTTCTAACAAACCTGCGTATGTTATTGGTGAATTATTATCATATCCCGAAGCATTTTCTTGTGGGGTATGCAAATATCGTTCTGTATAAATGGTATCGTAAAAACGCCAGCTACTAACAGGTGCTACTGCAATTGCCATCGAGAAGGTGTCGTTACCTTGAAATAAACAATTAGATGACATAAAACCACCATAACTCCAGCCCCAAATTCCAATTCTGTTTGCATCTATATATGGTAATTCTCCCATCTTTTTTGCTACCGAAATCTGATCTTCTACTTCGTATTTTCCTAGCTCTAACTGTGTAACTTTTTTAAAATCTCTTCCTTTTAACCCTGTTCCTCTTCCATCTACACAAACCACAATATATCCTTCTTGAGCTAACATTTGATGCCAATAATCATTCCCTCCATTCCATCTGTTTGCTACATTTTGTGAGCCAGGTCCAGAATATTGATACATAAATAAAGGATACTCTTTATTCTCATCAAAATCCAAAGGTTTAATAGTGTACATATTCAATTCATTCCCGTTTATTGAAATCGTTGCATATTCCTTAGGAGACATTTTATAGTCTTTCAATCTATTTTTTAAAGTATTGTTATTTTTTATTTCTCTAACAACTTTACCTGTTTTTGAATCGTTTAATGTAAAAACATAAGGGGTTGTTGAACTTGAAAAAGTATTGATATAATACGAAAAATCTGCACTAAAATCGGCAGCATTGGTTCCTGTTGCAGAACTTAATCTTTGTTCAGCCGTTCCTTGAATTGAAACCGTATATACATCTCTGTTAATACTTCCGTTTTTGGTTGATTGGTAGAATATTCTTGCTGAATTTGGATCAAATCCATAATAACTTGTTACTTCCCAATCTCCTTTGGTAAGTTGTTTTTCTGTTTTACCATCTTTACTATAATGGTATAAATGATTCCAACCACTTTTTTCGCTCGACCAGATAAAACTGTTGTTATTTAAAAAAGTAAGATCGTCTTTTACATCTACATAAGCATCATCCGTTTCTTTATGAAGTAATGATGTAGCGTTGTTTTTTGAAGCATCTACCAAAATTAAATCCAATACATTTTGATGACGATTCATTAACTGAACACTTAACAAAGATTTATCTTGTGTCCACATAATTCTTGGAATGTAATAATTTTCAAAACCAGACAAATCAACTTTTTCTGCTTTATCTGAAGCTAAATCATACACCCATAAAGACACCTCTGCATTATTCTCTCCCGCTTTTGGATATTTAAAAACCTGTTGTGTTGGATATAAAGACTCTCCCATAATATCCATAGAATACTCAGGAACCTTGCTTTCATCAAAACGAATAAAGGCTATTTTATCTCCTGTCTTATTCCAATCAAATGCTCTTACAAAGGCAAATTCTTCTTCGTAAACCCAATCGGTAATACCATTGATGATACTATTCTTTTTTCCATCGAAAGTGATTTGTTTAATCTCTCCTGATTCTAAATTTTTACTATATAAATTGTTTTCAAATCCGTAAGCTACTTTTGTACCATCGTTATTAAAAGTAGGTTCTTGAATTTGATTTTCTGAAACTAAATTTAGTTTTTTTGAAGATAAATCATACACATAATACGTTCCTACAGACGAGTGACGGTAAATTTGTTTCAGCTTAGTTGCCAACATTAATTTACTTTCATCTTCGCTAAATTTATAGGATATAATGTAATCAATTCCGTCTAAATCGTTTGAATTAACTATCGTTCTAACTTTATTTCCGCTTTTATAATCATACACATCTATCGTCGATGCTTTTAAAGCTCTATTATAATCCTGAACCACATATTCCTTCCCGTTTTTTAAAGACTCAGAAGCTCCTAAATACTCTGTTCTAAAGGCTCCACCTGTAATTTCTTCTAATGTAATTGATTTTTCTTGAGCTGTAATTGATGAGAATGTTACTATAAAAAGTAACAGTAAACTTTTGGGAAGTATCTTGTTCAAAGCTTTATTTTTTTGATATGCCAAGTTTACTAAATTTTAACGAATTTACAACGGTTTTTTGTGTTAAATAGCTGCTATTAGAATTCAAAAAATCAATAAACCGATTGGTTTTAAATACTATCTTTGTTTTTTAAATATTTTAAAACAATGATGGAGTTAATTTCTGGGTTTTCAAAAAAAACCAAAGAAGAAAAGATTGAATGGTTGGTAGCAACTTATTTGAGTAACGAGCCTAATGCTTCCGAAACATTAAAACAGTATTGGAACGATGACTTGCAATTACAAAAACTTCACGATGGGTTTATAGAAAATACCATTAGCAATTATTATTTGCCGTTTGCAATAGCTCCTAATTTTTTAATTAATAATAAAAAATACACCATTCCTATGGTGATTGAAGAGAGCTCGGTAGTTGCTGCTGCTAGTTATTCGGCTAAGTTTTGGTTGGAAAAAGGTGGATTTTCTTCCGAAGTGATTTCAACTACAAAAAACGGTCAAGTACATATTAATTTCTTCGGAAACGATACAGATATACAACCCTTTTTTTCTGAAATAAAACCACTTCTTTTTAAAAGTATTGCTTCCATAGAAAAGAACATGAAAAAACGTGGCGGTGGATTATTAGACATTATATTAAAGAATTCTACTGAAGTATTAGAAGGGTATTATCAACTACATTGCACCTTTGAAACCAATGATGCAATGGGTGCTAATTTTATTAATACTTGTTTGGAAACCATTGCAAAAACTTTTGAGCTTGAAGCCTTAAAGTATGCTGCTTTTTCTGAAAACAATCATATTCCAGAAGTTGTAATTAGTATTCTTTCAAATTATGTTCCAGAATGTTTAGTACGAGCTCAAGTTCAATGTCCTGTTGAAGAATTAACAGCAGAAGGTGTTGACGGAAAAATATTTGCCGAAAAATTTATACGAACTATTGCTATTGCAAATTCTGAAATACGAAGAGCTGTGACTCATAATAAAGGAATTATGAATGGAATTGATGCCGTTGTTTTAGCCACCGGAAATGACTTTAGATCTATTGAAGCTGGAGTTCATGCCTACGCTTCAAAAAGCGGAAACTATAAGAGTTTGACAAATGCTTCTATCGAAAATGGTATTTTTAGCTACTCTATTGAAATTCCAATGGCATTGGGTACTGTTGGTGGACTTACTGGTTTGCATCCTTTAGCAAAACTGGGACTTTCCATATTGCAAAACCCTTCAGCTAAAGAATTAATGCAAGTAATTGCCGTAACTGGATTGGCTCAAAATTTCGCTGCATTACGTGCTTTAACAACCACAGGGATTCAAAAAGGACATATGAAAATGCATTTAAAAAACATTTTAACTCATTTAAATGCCACTCCTTCCGAAATTGAAAAAACGGTTCTTTATTTTGAAGAACATACCGTTTCCCATAGTGATGTTGTAAACTATGTCAATGAACTTCGTAAGTAATTTTGAACCATCCAAGACAAAATATAATAGTTACAAAAGAAAATGATTGTTATGGATGAACCATGTGACCAAATAAATATTATAGACACATGAAAAAAACTTTTTACAGTAACGGTAAATTATTAATCACCGGAGAATATGTAGTTCTTGATGGTGCAAATGCTTTGGCTCTACCTACAAAATTTGGGCAGTCATTAGAAACAGAACCTATTGAAGCGCCATCAATAATTTGGAAAAGCCTTGATGTCAATGGAAATATTTGGTTGGATGTTACTATTAAATTAAAAGAGATTGCTTTGCCCCTAAAAAAGGAGGCTCGTAATGACGCAAAAGAAATCACACAATTAATTTCAATTTTAAAAGAAGCCAAAAAACTAAATCCAAATTTTTTAAATAATAGTTCGGGTTATAGTGTTTTTACTAAATTAGATTTTCCAAGAAATTGGGGCTTAGGAAGCTCCTCTACTTTAATCAACAACATTGCTTCTTGGGCAAAAGTAGATGCCTTTAAACTCCTTAAAAACACTTTTGGAGGCAGTGGTTATGATATTGCAGCAGCTCAAAAAAACAAGCCTATTCTATATTCGCTTACAAACAACAAACCGTTGATTGGTGAGATAAATTTGAATTGGAATTTTACAGAGAAGCTATTTTTTGTTCATTTAAATAAAAAACAAAATAGTAGTGAAGCTATTAAAAATTATAATTTACAAAAAGGTGGTTCTTCAGATCTAAAAAATAAAATCAATCGATTAACTATCCAATTTATAAATTGCAAAAACCTTTCTCAATTTGAAAAATTAATTACAGAGCACGAACAAATCATTTCAGAAATCCTCCAACAACAACCCGTTAAGGAGCTATTATTTAACGACTACAAAGGGAGCATTAAAAGCTTAGGAGCTTGGGGTGGTGATTTTATATTGGCAACTGGAGCTAAAGATGATTGGGAGTATTTTAGAAAGAAAGGCTATCTAACAATTCTTTCATTTAAAGAAATGATTCTATAAAAAAAGTCCGATTTCAGAAAACTGAAATCGGACTTTTTAAAATTCTATATTTTGATCTTATTAATAAAAATCAGCTCTATTATCTTCAATCGTTGCTGCATTTTTTAATGCATTAAACGCATTCCCATTAATTGAAGGCGCTGTTTTATTATTTAATTGATTTGCAAATGTTGAGTAATCTTGCACATCTACTGCATTATTTACAGCGGTAACTCTCACCATATACACTCCTTTTTCACCGTCTATTAAACCACTAGTTTCTCCTACTTTTAATCCAAATGCAGCTCCAATTACTTTAGGTTCAGTACCAGCTCCTGCGATTGTAGGGTTTGCCATGTTTATAGCACTTGCTGTTTTAACTGTTACATTTTGACTAGAAGCAACCTCATTAATATCTGTACTTGAAATAGATTCTCTAATCTTCTTCGCTTTTTTCTCATTACGTAATATAGGAGTCACTGTTACAGAAGATTCCGCAACACTTAATAACCCTTTAGGGTTTCTACGAGTTAATTGTGCAATAACATATCCGTTATTTATATTCACTCTTTTTACATCACCAATATTAGTTTCTTCGTTAAACGCCCAAGATACAATACTTCTATTTTCTCCAATTCCTGGTATGTTAGCATCTAACTCTCCAATTTTATTAACTGGACTTGGAGTTAATCCTGCCTCTTTAGCTAATTCTGTAAAATCACCTTTTTCTACAGCGATTTCAAATTTTGTTGCTTTTGAGAACACCTCATTAATTGTTTTTTCTGAAGCTTGAATTTGTTTTAGTATCACAGCAACTTTAATTGCTTTCTGAATATTTTTCTGGTCATCGATAGCTATTACGTGAAATCCAAAGCTTGTTTCAACAACATCTTTATCTCCAATTTCATTATCAAAAATAAAGTCGTTGAAAGGCTGTACCATTCTACCTGGCGTAAAATACCCTAAGTCTCCACCTTTGTCTTTATTAGAAAGGTCTTCAGAAAACTCAGTTGCAAGAGCATCAAATTTACTAGCATCTCTTTTAACTACACTTAATATACTATCTGCTAATTTTCTAGCATCTTCTTTAGTTCTTACAACATCTTGTGGAGCTGTAGACAAGCCTTCAAATCTAATTAGAATGTGTCTTGCTTTTGCAGAATCTGCCATTTGTCTAGTTTCATAAACCTTAGCAAGGCTATAAGAGTTCCCTTCTTTATAAGGCCCATAAACATCATTCAAATTCATACCCATTAAAGTATCTGCAATGTTTTCAGGAAGATTATTCTTTAAAAACCATCTATCAATGTGAGCTATTTCAGAATTTGCATTTACAAATTCTTCAATGTTTGTTGCTGCAGCAAAATCATTTACTAATCCTGAAATTTCAGTTTTTGCAGCATCTACATCTTCAGACGAAGGGTCTTCAGAAAAAGAAATATATTGAATATCTACTTGCGGTTCTACTTCATAATCTTTAGAGTGAGTTCTAACGTAAGCTTCAATTTCTGCATCTGAAACTGTTATATCTTCATCGGCAATTTTAGCATAAGGAACTTGAACAAACTCTATATTAATATTGTCATTTTGGAAATGATAATCTTGTTCTCCTTCTGATAAAGTGGTAATCAATCCTCCCTTTACAAGATTAAAGTAATTGGTTTCTAAAACAGAATTAATGATACTTTCTTCAAAATCTAACCAAGCTAAATAAGCAGAAGGATTTCCGGCATCTGCAGTTGCTTTAATACTTGCAATATATTCTTGCATTTTAGCTTCACTAAACAAGCCTAATTCATTTTGAAAAGTAGTGTTGTTTGCTAATGCATTACTTATGGCATCATTGATTTGTGCTTTTTCTGCAGTTAACCCCAATGCTTCATATTGCTCTTCTAAAAGTACTCTTCGAAGTTCTTGTTGCCAAACAACATTCATTGCTTGATTTGTAGCTACGTTTCCTCCTAAATTACGTTGTCTGGTTTCTACTTTCCTCATAAACTCTTCACGAGGAAGGTCAACACCATTTACAGTTGCTACAACAGTTTCTCCTTTTGGCGAATTATTTCCATTTCCAATTACTCCACTTAATACAAAAGCAAAAAGTGCTAATGCGATAATAATAATTAAGAAAATTCCGTGTTTTCTAATGTCGTTTAAAATTGCCATTGATTCTTTTTATTTTTCCTTTTTAATAATTAAAAGGGGTTTATTATTTTTTAATCTACTTTATAAATAAAGCTAAATTAAAGGGTTGATTATTATTAATTCAGTGGGCGAAAATACTATTTTCCAAGCTTAATAAAAAGGTTAATTTAAAAAAATGAAGGAAAAGTTAATTTTCTAATCTTTAGGAGTATATTTTACTTCTACAAGTTCAATTTTTGTTTCTGAAACCTCTAAGATATAAAATGTAAAATCTTGTATTTCAATAACTTCATCTTTTTCAGGAATCTCTTCAGTAAAACCCACAATCATCCCACCTAAAGTTTCGTAATTTTCACTGTCCGGAAGCTTAAGTTTATAGGTTTCATTTAGGTAATCTACATCCAACCTTGTCGAAAATATATAATGTCCTTCAGAAATTACTGTTTCAGTAAGGATGACTTTATCGTGTTCATCTTCAATTTCACCAAAAAGCTCTTCGATGATATCCTCTACAGTTAGAATACCTGAAGTTCCACCATACTCATCAATCACCACTGCAATGCTTTTTCTTTTTTTGGTTAGAATATTCAGTACATCTTTGATTAGCATGGTTTCTGGAACAAAAATCACTGGAATTAAAATATTCTTTATTGAAGTTGGTTTTTTAAATAACTCAAACGAATGCACATACCCCAATATGTCGTCAATATTTTCTTTATAAACCAGCACTTTTGAAAGCCCTGAATTAATAAATATCTCTCTTAATTGTTTAGGCGAAGTATCTATTGAAACAGCAACAACTTCGGTTCTTGGAATTAATATTTCTCTTGATTTCACATCTGAAAAATCCAATGCATTCTGAAATATCTGTATTTCGCTATCAACCTCATCTTCTATTTTAACGGCTTCCATTTGTTCAGAGATATAATTTCCTAGTTCAACTTTACTGAAACTTAATTGTACGGTATCCCCTTCCGTTTTAAATAGAAGCTTTAGAACTTTATCTGAAATCCAAATAACAAATTCAGAAATTAACGAAAATAACAAGTAAAAAAAATAGGCAGGAACTGCAAAAAACTTAATCAATTTATTGGCATAAATCTGAAAAAAGACTTTTGGCAAAAACTCTGCTGTAAGAAGGATAACTAATGTAGACACTATAGTTTGAATCAATAAAGCTAAAAACCCATTTGAGTCAATAACATTTAATGACTCCATATACCCCATCAATAAATCTCCCATAAAAAACCCATAGATAACCAATGCTATATTGTTTCCAATGAGCATTGTTGCTATAAATTTTGAAGGGCGTTCGGTGATTTTTTTTAGAATTTTAGCCAAGAATCCATCTTGCTTTTTTTCAATAGCAATATGAACTTTATTAGAAGAAACATAGGCGATTTCCATTCCTGAAAAAAAGGCGGAAAGCACCAACATGCTTAAAATACTAATACTGTTAAAATCCATAATTGAATAAAATACTAATCATCAAAAATAGTATAATTATTTCTTGAAATACAATTTGTTATGAAGATGTTATTTTTGATTATTACGTTCCTCTATTTTTTTTCTAAAATTTCTTTTAAAAAAAAACATTAAAATCGCAACAATAGAAAAAACAATAAACAAGTAAGCTCTATTTCTATCTATAGTCCAAGATGTTATTACTACATAAACAGACATAGCTGCCATCACTATATAAAGGTATTCGAAAAGGTGGTTAATTTTAGTTCCCATTTTTTAATTCGTTATTATCAATAAGTTGAACTCCTTGGTTTTTTCTCGATAGAAATGTTGTAAAATCTTGGCTTGAATTAAACCCTTGCCCATCATTATAAGATCCATCTGGAAAAATTATTTTATAAGGACTGTCTGTAAAAACCCATTCATTTTTTTGATCCCAATACAACTGATTTGCATTTACAATTAAGCTATCTGCAGTTATTATTTTAACATTATTACGCAAATCTATCAATCCTGTATTTTCATACTTTATGGCATAATCTGAAATAACAGTACTTTTTTCACCGTCTTCCCAAAAATACAAGGTGATTCCTTCTGGAAATTCATTATAAGGAAAAGAATAATTTGAATAATCATACATTAAAGGAGCCATTAAATTGACTGTCATTTTCCCTGAATCTGTAAATTTTGTATTCATTTTTTTTACAATTCCAAAAGGAGCATCATCTTTCAAATTCATTTTCTGAATTTTATTATAATTCCCTTCACAAGAAAAAAGCATAATGACAATAGTTATTGTCATTATGCTTTTTATCTTTTGAATGAATACAAACATATTCTTTACCTTATATTACTTATAGGTTTGGCACTTTCACACTACCACCAACCCAGCAATTAAAGCTAATGGTTTTTCCGGCCATCCCTTCAGAAAAAATATCACTTTTACTTGGCGCTCTTAGCCTGTAATTTCCTGCTGCTGCTCTTGCTTTTGATGCTATTGAAGCATCAACTCTTGCTGCTTTATCAGCCATATTTGCTGCAAGCCAATTCATTGCTCTTTTTTCAAAAACTGAAGCTCCACAATTATTAGAACTTTTAGAATACATTGCTGCTATTTTCAAATAACAAGTACCAAAAGAAGGGTTAAACTTTAATGCTTTATTATAATATGATCTTGCAGAACTTAAACTTCCTTGTTTTCTTTTTATTTCAGCAATTCTATAATATAATCTAGATTTTCTAAAAGCATCTTCTTGCATGTTTGCAGACTCTTCAAGGTATGCAATAGACTTAGACCAATTACCTTTGTTTTTCTCTAACTGACTTAAGTACAATTTAGATTCTGCTGTAGGATCTAAATTATCTAATTGTTTTACTAACTCAATAAACAATGGATCTTCCGTACATTCTTTAGCAGATAATCTACTTGCTGCTTTTTTCACCCATTTAATGTCGTGTTTTTTAGCTTCAAAATCCTTGCTATATAATGGTATTAAATTATCACAATCTGCTAGTTTACCTAATTTACCTTCCAAACTACCTGTTACCTTACCATAAGCTTTAAGGTTTGTTTCATAACCTTTTAATCTTTTGCTTTCTTTGGAAGATAATTTCTCACCAGCTTCTTGCTTATTTATTAGTGCAGTAGCTTTTGTCGCTAAGTTAATTTTTTCATTTTCAATTTTCAAATACACTGTTTCGTATAAATCGAATATATCTTCAATTGGTTTTTCTTCTGTTTCATATAGGCCTACTGCTAATGAGAAATAAGTATACAAACTTTTAGGGCTTGTAAATGTCTCAGCATCTTCTTTATATGCATTGTCAAAAGCTAAAAATTGTTGCATTTTAGTCCCGATCTTATTATTGTATTTAACTTGAGCAATATTAGCAAGTGTTTTCCCTTTTTTTGTTTTAGTAGGAAAATGAGTCATTCTATCTTCGTAAGCTTTTATTAAATCATTCACTTTTGATTTATCTCCTTTTTTCACAAAATAAGAAAACATTTTAGCTCCATATTGATAGGTTGCCATACTAAATTTTGGGCATTCAGTAATTACTTTATCATAATTAGGAAGTGCTCCTTCATAGTTTTTTGCTTTAGCTGGTTCTACAAATAAAGACAACGTTTCGTAGCAATTATTTGGCACTTGTGCTGCCAATTTATTTCCAAACCCGATAACTAACACTGTTACCAATAAAGTTAATTTAATTTTCATCGTATTCTAATTTTCTGTTAATCAATATATCTTTTTTCAAACCATCTGTCATTTAATGACAAACTTAAGAATGTATTAAAAAAGTTTTCTTTCACCAATCCTTGGCTTGTGGTTCCTCTAGATCCAAATTCAAAACCAACGTTAATGTTAGAAAATAATCTTCCCACTGGTAGACCTACACCAAAAGATATGCCATACTCGTTAATATCTTCTCCTCTAACATTAATTCCGTTATTTTCAAAACGAGCACCTGCGCGATAAACGACTCTGCTCCAATAGTTTGTTAACGAATTATAATGAGGTATTAAATACCCTCCAATTCTATATTTGTTACCATCAATAAATTCAACTGTACTCGCATTTAAAGCAGAGTTTTCAAAATTACTTGTTTTTACATTGGTAAATTGAGCGCCAACAAACCAACTTTTTGGGCTTCCAATACCAGCACCAATTGTAATTTGCGATGGAAATTTAACATCTGCATTTTCTACAGGAATTTCTCTAGAATCAAATATTGCTACTGCTCCTAATGGAGAAATCAAGACACTTGACAGTTCTTTATCATGTTTTACTGTAAAATCTGTAGCCGGTGTATAAGTTGCAGAAGCTGTAAATTGCAAACCTTCTTTTATCATTTTCTTATACTCTGCTCCAAACGTAAAACTAAAACCAAGTAAATCTGATTTGGTATATTCTCTGGTACCAAGTTCTACATCTTCTTCAGAAATTAATATTTCTCTTTCCACATTTCCAAAGTTATAATTTGCATCTAT
>JASFZG010000059.1:0-29542 GCA_046055745.1 Flavobacteriaceae bacterium
CCTTTTATATTAATTTCTGCAAAAACATTAGAGGAAGATAAAGTAAAAGGTTTCCAGTTAGGAATCGATGATTATGTGGTAAAACCATTTAATAAAAATGAATTGATTGCTCGAATAGATAATTTATTGGCAAATAAAAAATCGCGCGAACAATGGAAACTTCAAAATAAAGATATAGAACCGGTAACAGATTCCTCTGATATCATTTTACTTAAGAAAATCGAAGCTGAAGTGATTTCAAATATTAGTGACGAAAGTTTTAAAATTGCAGAATTGGCTTCAGCCGTAGGTTATAGTCAGCGGCAGTTAACTCGAATTTTAAAACAATACACAGGAATGTCACCAGTTAAATTTATTTTAGAAATTAGACTTCAAAAAGCGTATAAGTTATTGCAGAATAAAAGTTTCTTTACTTTATCTGAAGTTCGTTACGATGTTGGCATCACTTCCTCTTCTTATTTCAATAAAAAATTTAAAGAACGATTTGGCATTAACCCAAGCGAACTAATCTCTTAACTAGGTAATTAAAACATTTCATTTATTGAATTAATAAATATATCTACATGTTTTTCCCACGAAAACAATTTTGATTGCTCTAAATTCTTTTGTCTATGATATTCTTTTTCTTGAATTGTATAGTTTGTAATTTTAAGCATCTTATCTTTTATTTCAATTGATGAATGAGGGTTGCAATAATTTGCAGCTTTTCCTCCTACTTCAGGCAAACTAGAAGTATTCGAACAAATAACATCAGTTCCACAAGCTAATGCTTCAAGAACTGGAAATCCAAAACCCTCATATACAGATGGGTAAATAAAAGCTTCTGCGTGAGTATATAATGTTGGCAATATCTTTTTTGAAACATATCCTAACAGAATTATTTTACTACGATATGGATGATTATTTAAAACTTCTTTGAATTCTTCAGTTTTCCATCCCATTCCCCCTGCTAAAACTAGAGTGTGTGGTTTATTTGATTGCTCAACAAAAAGAGTATAAGCACTCAAAAGGTTCAATAAGTTTTTTCGAGGTTCTATAGTCCCAACATTAAGAAAATAGGGAGGTTTTACATCAAGACTTTGAATGAGTTTTATATCTTGAATAGGTTGGTATATAGATTCTTTACCTAATAAAATAGTTTTGTTTTTTCCTTTTGTAAATGGATAGTAATACTCTAAATCTAGGCTTGTATTCTTTGAATTCGTTAAAATTAAATTTGTTTTTTTTAATATGCTTTTTAAAAATATTTTTTGTAGAATCTGGCTATGCCAACGATGGTATTCAGGAAATTTAATGGGTGTTAAATCATGAATAAATGTGATTCGTTTTATTTTTTTTAGCAAGTTAAAAGGACCAAAGTGAGCAGGTTCAAAAACTACATCAACTTTATTCTTTATTAATAATAATGGAATGATAAAAAAAAGTCTAAAAGAAGCATATCCAATTGGTAGATTAATATTTGGAATTATTATTTGCTGAACATTTTTTAAACTTGGATCTTTTTTTTGACGAACAAGAATATATTCATGACCATCATTTCTTTTTAAGAGTTCATTTACCAGTGATTTTGTGTAAATATGAACACCTGCATTTTGATTATCAAGAGGATCGGCAAGTATGGCAATTTTCATGTTTTATTTATAATATTTATTTGCTTTCATTTGCTTTTTATTTTTAACCCAAAAAAGAATTTGAAACAATACCGGCATTTCATCCTTATAAGATCCAACTACTCCTCTTCTAAAAAACTTACTTGAACGATCTTTTTTTTGTTTATCTGATTTAATTTTTTTTCCACCACTTCCATACTGAGGAGTCCCTCCTTTTAATGACTTAAATGTAGGGACTTTATCCACTTTAGGTTCAGGAAGTTCTATAATTTCTCTAAGGCGTTCCACTTGACCTATTGGATCTTTTATTAAGTCTTCATAACGAATTACTATAGTCGCTTTATTTGTCCATTGTGCTACATTTTCTGACCAACCTCCAAAAAAACTCCCACCTCTTGCAAGAATAGCTTCCAATAAATTTTTATAATAATTGGAACCTGGTGCAATTATATCTCTGCGATGGTGTGCTATTGACACTAACGCATCACGACCATCTCTAATTATATAAACAGATGGAATAGATTGAAGCACTTTAGGAAGCCTACTTGGTAATAAATGCGTTTTAACAACGGGGAAAGAAGTGAAATTTTCTACTACTTTTTTATTAGTTTCCATATGATATTCACTGGAAGAAATCCCATATACATCAAAGAGAATATTTCTAAAAAAGGTATTTCCCGAACGAGGAAAAGAGGCTAACCAAATCATTTATTGTAGTAATTAAATTTATTCATTTGTTTTTGATGTTTTAACCAAAAAAGAAATTGGATCACTCTTGGCATTTCATCTTTATAAGAACCCGATACTCCTCTTCTGAAAAAATTATTAGATAAGCCAGCTTGATCTTTTTTAGCAGTTTTTTTTTCGATGCTATAAAATGAAGCCCCTTTTTTTTGGGATTGAAAAGTAGGCAATTTATTGTACTTTGGTTCAGGAAGATCCATTATAACTCGCAATCGCTCTACTTGCCCTATTGGATCTTTTATTAACTCTTCATAACAAATTATAATACTACTATGATTTCCCCAATCCTTAACGTGGCGTGACCATCCTCCAGGAAAACTGCTTCCAATTCCTAAAATTACTTCAATAAGATTTTTATAATAATTAGAACTTGTTTTTTTTATATCTTTTCTATGATGTGCTAATGAAACTACAGAATCACGACCATCACGAATTAAATAAATGGATTTAAAAGACTGTTTATCTAAAGGAAGTTGATGAGGTAACAAATGTGTTTTTACAATTGAAAATGAAGCGAATTCTGGGTCTAGTTTTTTTTTCTTTCCCAAATAATAAACACTAGATTGTATTCCATAAACTTCAAAAAGAATATTTCTAAAAAATGTATTTCCTGAACGTGGATAAGAAGCCAACCAAATCATATTTCATCAATAAATTAAACACCAAATAAATGGCTTTATTTTTACAAAAATAGATAAATTATAAGTTTATATTTTTTTTTGATTCAATTATTCATTTAATTGCAATGTAACTAACCAATATGAAAAAATTTAAAGTTATCACTGGCTTTTTTTGGTGGTGGTGGTATTTAATCTCTTATCTAAAAGGATTACAATTAAAAAATGATTTTGCATCTGTAAAAAAATACATCTTTTTTATAGGTTATCCCCGTAGCGGTCATAGTTTAATAGGTTCTTTGTTAGATGCCCATCCTGAAATGGTCATCTCAAATGAGTTAAATTCACTTCATTTTTTTCAAAAAAACTACTTTAGACATCAAATATTTTATTTTATTTTAAAAAACTCTAAGAACCATGCTAATGCGGGTCGTTCTAATTCAGATTATAATTATATAGTTCCTGAACAATGGCAAGGCAGTTATACAAATATTGAATATATTGGAGATAAAAAAGGTGGAAAAAGTTCTGCAATATTAGGCGAAAACAACTATTTAGATTTATTAAATAAAATTGAAAAAATTAGCCGCGCAAAGCTAAAAATCATACACGTTATTAGAAACCCTTTCGATAATGTTAGTACTATGATTATGCGACAAGTAAATAAAAATGGAGAACAATTATCTGAAGAATTAGTTGAGAAAAAAATAGCTTTATATTTGAGCAAAGCAAAAACTAATTCTAAAATAAAATCAGCAAAACCGAATGAAGTTTGCGATGTTCATTTAGAAAATTTCATTTCCAACCCAAAAGAAGAACTTCAAAGAATATGTAGTTTTCTAGAAATAGATGTTACCGATAAATACATTAGGGACTGTGTTTCTATCGTTTGGAACAAACCAAACCCTAGCAGATTTACTATGCCTCTTTGGACAAGTGAACGATTAGAGAATTTTTATAATTCTATTCAGAAATATGATTTTTTAAAAAAATATAAATACTAATTAAAACAAACAATACTAATGTTATCATCCAAAAAACAAATTTTAATATTTAAAAGTGGGTTAATTATTTGGAGTTTATGGTTGTTTATTAATTATTTAATACACCACCCTTCTTTTTATTATGCGATAACACAACCGCCCTACCTTAAAACAATTTTTACCTTACTTTTTATTTCTACGGGAGTGATTTTCTATTTATTTAACAAAAATAATTTTAAACTTCGAGGTTGGAAAATTTACCTATTTCTTCTTTTCATTATAATGATAATTTATCAAAATTTTGTTTCAGAAGTACAGCTCTTTACAAGCTCTTTGTTTAAACATCAATTCTTTTTCTTGACAAATAATCTCATGCTTCATTTGGGCACTTTGATAATATTTATAAGTTGCTTAGCAGCAGGTTATTCCTTTATTAAATTGTTTAAAGATATTCTAAACATTCATCATCAATACATCATATCGATTGCTATAGGGATGGCATTGCATACTTTTTTATTAATGATTCTTGCTGCTTTGGGATATTTACAAACTTTAGTAATTATTCCTTTTATAATTTTGTTAATGATTTGGCAAAGAAAAACATGTTGGTCCTTTGTTAAATATGTTTTTTGGAATCCAATAAGTACTAAAGACACTTCGCCGTGGACATATGTTATAATAATGATTCTTCTAATTTTCACAGCTTTTAATTTAGTAGGTGCAATTAAATTTTTTCCAATTGGGTTTGATGGAACCAATTTATATCAAAACATAACTAAAAGCCTTATTGATACTCACCTGTTAGTAAAAGGAGGGCAAGCTTATGCCTGGCCTTTATTTGCTAGTTTAGGCCCCTTATTATTTAAGACCATGGCTTTTTCAATTTTCCTGTCGCATGTTATGGGAGTACTTTGTTTGTGGGCGATGTATCATTTAGGGCGTGTTTTTTTAGATAACAGAAATTGCTGGATTGCTATAGCACTCTTTTATACACTTCCCTCACTTACTTTTCATCATTATGTAGATGAAAAAGTAGATATAGGTTTTCTATTTATTTGTTTATCAATTTTTATTTTAATATTTAAGTATGGTGAATCTATAAAATTCGATTTTTCGGTTCAGGGTAAAACTTCAAAAAGATTCTTTTTAATTTTAGGATTATTGCTTGGGTTTTCAATGGGTATAAAATATTTAGGGTTGTTGCTAATCATTGGCGTCTCTTCAATGTTTATTTATCAATGGGGTGGAGTTAAAGCTTATCTAGCTGCTTGTTTTTTTATAATAGCATCGCTTTTTTTATTAAATATAAATTCCTTTGGATATTTAGAGATTACAACTATTGAAAAGTATTTTATTATTGGAGTTTCTATTCTTCTTGGCTTATTAATTACTGCCTTTTATAATAAATTATTTAATTGGCCAAAAGGCTTAAACGTTTTTAAAAATATATCCATTCTTTTTATTGCCATATTAATTAGTTTTATGCCTTGGGCAATAAAAAATATCTTGGAGTCTGGTAATTTTTCTAGTAAGAACATTCTCTACGGAAAAACAATTAAAAAGAATTTAAAACACGATTATTCTTTTTTATCAAACAACAACATTCCTTTTAAAATATCAGAAAAGCATAAACAACAAGCACTTGAATATCTTGGAAAAGATGCAACTAGTAATATAGATGAAGAATCTTTACTTAAAACATTTAGAGAAATTAAAGACGAAAAAATATCATTTTCAAATTCTTCAGAAAGAAAAAACACAGGTAAACGAGAGGAAATACTTCGATACTTAGGCTATGAACCTGGATTAAACCGCTATATATCTTTACCTTATGACATTACAATGGGCACTAATATTCCTAATAAAAGAGGGATGAATATTAGTTTCTTATTTTTACTCTTCCTCCCTTTATTAATCTTGTCTTTTAAAAATAAAAATATAATTAATTTAAAAAATGGAACAGGAGTTTTTGTTTTTGTCATAGTAATGTTGTTAAGTTGGAATGCCGTAACCTACTTTGAGACCCCCCTAAATATTACAGAATACCTTGGTAAGTATAATCCAATATCAGATCAAGGACTCACAAGCTTTAGTAGTAGTATTTATTTTCCGATTTTATATTTACAAAACAGTGTTAGTGAATTATCTCGACCCATTTTTAATTTGTTTTCAAAAATTACGTTTCCTTATATTTTATTCATTCTTATTTCTTTTTGCATACTAATTGCTTGGATTGCAAAAGAGAACTGGGCTAAGTTTAATCAACCAATAAAACTGATAATTATATTTATTGCATCCTATGGATTTCTATGGTGGATTTTAGGTAATGGAATAACCTATTATGCATTAGTAATTTGGATGCTCGCATCACTATTAATTGCGTATTACTATAAAAACATACCTCTTTTTATTTCTGAAGAGATAAGTCCTTTTGTGAAAAAATGGGGGCAAATCGTATTCATTCTATTCTTAACACTAAATTTATTTCTTCACTTTTCAAATAACTCAAATAAATGGAATAATTCAAAGAGTTTATTTTTAGCACCATTCATTGCTCATTACTCAAATAATTTAGTAACAAATAATAAATTTAAAAATTCTGAAATAATTTTAACTGAAGGCGCAAATATTATTAATAAAGATCTATCATCTAAGGTTTATATGGTCAGTACTTATATGAATTATCATATTAAAAATAGTGATACTAGAGTTTTTAAAGACAATCAATTAAATACGTTTGATCAAGTTAATAAAAAGTTACAAAATCCAGATGATTTTTTAAATGTCCTTAAATTAAATGGTGTAAAATATATAGTATTTAGTTTAAAAGTAGCTTCTATAGATCAAACGCCAGAAAAATCCCTAGTTGATAAGGCACTAAAAATTGTAAAGGTTTTAAATAATAGAGAAAAAGTTAAATTAATAATGACTGATAATAAAGTGGTAAGATATAACCCCAAAACCCAAAAACAACAAACGGTTTATGGCTTAGTTGGTAAAACAATTAATCCTGGTAGTATCGCTATTTTTGAATTGTTATAGTCTATTATGATTGATAAATCTAATATTTGGGTCTTTTTACCTGCTTACAACGAAGCTACAGTAATAGGAAGCGTTATTCAAGAGGTAAAATCTTGTGGCTTTTTTAATATTGTAGTAATTGATGATGGTAGTACAGATACTACTTCATTAATCGCAAAAGAAGAAGGAGCACATATTCTACGACTATGTATTAATAGAGGAGTTGGTGCTGCAATAAAAACGGGAATTCTTTATGCTAAAATAAAAAACCTTGAACAGATAGTTTTTCTAGATGCAGACGGTCAACATTTCCCTAAAGATATTATCAAACTTGTAAATGAAATGAAACAAAAAAATTCCGATGTAGTCATTGGAAGCAGATTTATAACTAAAGAATCTCAAATTCCTTTTACTAGAATTATATTTAATAAAGTTGCAAATCTATTTACCCATTTCGGAAAATCAGAAGTGTCAGATAGCCAATCAGGATTTAGACTTCTTAATAAAACCGCAATTAAAAAGTTAGAGCTGGAATTAGATGGATATGGTACTTGTACTGAAATGGTTTGGAAAATAAATAAACTAAATCTAAAATTAGATGAAACACCAATTCGTGTAAAATATACTAAATATTCAAAGTCAAAAGGTCAAAACTTATGGAAAGGTATTCAAACTGCTTTTTATCTAATAAAAAACCATTTATATGAACATTAGAACATTTCAAATAATAGTTCCAGCTATAGCAATAATATATTTATTCTGGCAAATTAGAAACATTTACAATTACAAAACTAAGTGGAAAGCTATATGGCCAGGCATTATATTAGCTATTACTATTTCTTTTTTAGCAATATTTCCTGATCAAATAACAAATTGGCTTGCTAAGACATTAGACTTTAAAAGTAATATTAATGCGATCATTTTTGTTTTGCTTGGTGTTTTATTTGTCGCCGTTATTATACTTTATGACTTGTATAAAAAGCAACAAAAAAATATAACAAAGCTAACAATCGAATTGTCAATTTTAATGTCTGAAAAAGAAGGTATTAAAGAATGAAAATATTATTCGTCTTAGAACATTTTCATCCTTACATAGGAGGTGTAGAATTCTTGTTTTGGCAATTAACAAACGAATTAATTGAACAAGGACATCAAGTTGAAGTAATAACAACACGATTTGACAAACAACTTCCTAAAAATGAATCTATAAATGGAATAAAAATACATCGTGTTAATTGCAAGAACCGATTTTCTTTTTCAATAAGAAGCATCCCTAGCATTTTCAAAATAATAAACAATTACGACATTGTTCATACAACAACATACACTGCAGCGCTTCCTACAAGTATTGTCTCTTTTATAAAAAATAAAAAAAGCATACTTACCTTTCATGAATATTGGGGAAAACTCTGGAATGAATTACCCTATTTAAGTTCTATTCAGAAAAATATGTATAATTTTTTTGAATATTTAATAACAATATTACCTTTTAGTAAAGTAGTTGCTGTTTCCGAGTTCACCTATAAAAGCCTTAAAAAAGCAGGTAAATACAATAATAAAATTGTTAAAATATATAATGGAATTGATTATCACTCCATTAAACAACTCGATAAAGAAATCTCATTAACAAACAGTAATACAACAACAAATCAAGAAGCTTTAAATTATATTTTTATTGGAAGGCTTGGAGTTTCAAAAGGATTAGATCTACTTCTTGAAGCTTCACATATATTCCTTCAAAGTAATCCTAAAGCTACTTTAAAAATAGTAATCCCTAAAATACCAAAGAAATTATATCAAATAATTTTAAATAAGATTTGTAGTTTTAACGATGCAAAGCAAATTAAGATAATGCATAATTTATCAAAAAAAGAATTATTTAGACAAATGAAATCGGCTGCTTTTATAGTTATCCCCTCTTATTCTGAAGGTTTCTGTTTTGTAGCTGCAGAAGCTTCCGCTTTAAATATTCCTATTATTAGTTCTCACCGTGGAGCTTTAAAAGAAGTTGTTTCAGGAAAATATATTTCTATGGATTCATTTACAGCAAAGGGTTTATTATCTGCATTGGAAAATGCAAAAAAGAACGAATGGAGTTATAAAGAAAGTGTACAGTTTACTTTAAACGAAAGTGTAAAGCAATATGTATATTTGTATAAAGAATTAATAAATGGATAATTATTCACTAGCTTTTCCTAAAAAATCAAAAGGGTTTTTGCTGCAACAATTAATAAAATTGCGATTGTTTGCAGATTTTAAACGATCGTTTTTGGGTTGGCTTTGGCTTTTAATTCTTCCATTATTTGCAATTCTAACTTGGATTTTTATGAAAGGTGCTGGTATTCTAGATCCTGGTGAAACCAAAATACCATACACAGCATTCGTTCTTCTAAGCACGACAATCTGGGCTCTTTTTTTTGATACCTATAAAAATTGCAGTCAAATATTTACTACTTATGGAAAAACGCTTTTGGTAAATAAACTTCCTATCGAAATTATTATTTTTAATGAACTCATTGTAGGGATGATTAAGTTCTCAATTCCATTTATTTTTATCATCATCTATCTATTATTCGCAGGAATTACAATAGATCCTTTAGCTTTTATTTTTCCTTTAGCTATAATTCCTCTTCAATTATTTGGGGCCTCGATAGGTTTGTTAACAGGGCTATTTAGTGCAATTGCAAAAGACTTTAGTTTATTAACTGATAACATTATAAAATTATTTATGCTTTTAAGCCCTGTAGTTTACAGTCCTGAGATTTCAACTGGATTACTAGCTACAATAATAAAATACAACCCATTAACTTATTTAATTAGTAGTCCAAGAAACATCCTCTTATATGGTGAATTATATCACCCAACGACAAGCTTAATAAACTTTGCTTTTGCAATCCTATTATTTTTATTAGTAACACGATTTTTTGTCATTAATACGGCAAGAATATTAGAACGAGAAGGTGTATAATGATGAATAAAAACAACATACAGTCGGATAACTTATCTAATTCCTCTTCGTCAAATTCATTATTAAACGTAAAAGAGTTACATAAGAAATTTTGTAAGAACCTTACTTACAACATGTACTATGGTATAAAAGACCTGATATTGTATTTTTTTGGTTTAAAGCCTAATTACACTTCTTTACGAAAAAAAGAATTTTGGGCACTAAAAGATATTAGTTTTAATATTTACGAAAATGATATCACTATCCTAGCAGGTATTAATGGCTCAGGAAAAACAACGCTAACTAGAATGCTTGCTGGAATCTATGAAACAGAAAGAGGTAGTATCGTTTATCACCATAAAGTAAAAAGAGTTGTTAGTGTTTTTGCAATAAAATCTGGTTTCAACCCCATTCTTACTGGTCGGGAAAATATTTATTTAAAAGCTGCCTATTACGGTTTAACAAAGCAAGAAACCGAAGCAAATATGAATTTTATCATATCTTTTTCGGAACTTGAAAAAAGTTTAGATACTCCTTTGGGGAAGTATTCTTCAGGAATGAAAACTCGTTTGGCAATGTCTATTGTTCTATCTATCAAAAGTGATATTTTATTTATAGATGAAGGGTTTAGTTTTTCAGACTTAAGTTTTAAAACAAAATGTTTTGCCTTTCTAAAAGAAGAATATTCTCAAAAAGGAAAAGCATTAATTATTACAACACACCTTCTAACAGAAATAAGTGGTTTTGCTAATAGAATAATCATATTAAATAATGGCGAAATTATAGAATCTACCTATAATTTAGATGAAGGCGTAAAGAGATATATTAATAGTTGCAATGATTAGCACGTAAAAAAATGAATATTTTAACAAGATACAGGCAAAGCAAAGCATATCCTTTTTATTTTAAAAAAAGGAAAGATATTATTCATATTCATATTACAAAAACAGCAGGCACAAGTTTAATACACAGCAGTAAATTTAAAAAAAGTAATAAATCTAAAGGTGTAAAAAAACATTATTTTTCAAAAGAAATTATAGATATAATCAATCAAGAAAATTGGGATAAAGCATTTAAATTCACCTTTGTTCGGAATCCTTGGGATCGACTTTATTCTCTATATCGTTTTAAACTTAGAAAAAATAAAATATTAAGTGAAGAACAAGGTAATACTTTTGAAATCTGGTTAAAAAAAACTATTGAAATGCAACAAGCACACACCTACCAGAAATCAAAACCACAAGTAGATTGGCTAAAGGATTTTAATAATACTATTGACATAGATTTTATAGGACGTTTTGAAGAACTGGAAAGTGATGTTAACAAGCTTTCTAAAATTTTAAATATGAAAATAGATCTACCACATATTAATCAAACTCTTCCAATAATACACTATAGTTCTGCCTATGATGACGAATTAGAAGATCTGGTACGAATTCATTATAAAGAAGACATAGATTTATTTAATTATACTTTCGAAAGAAAATAAATATGACTCATTACTACCAATCACTATATAATTTACATCGCCGATTACTAGGTAAGCATCAAAGCAAAACAAATTGGTCCAACGTTGAGCTTGTATCCATCCACATTCCAAAAACTGCAGGAACGTCTTTTATTCATAGTTTAAAAAAACAATACGGAAACCAAAAAGTAGCTCGTTTAGATATTAATAAAAACAGAATTAACATAAATAAAATCCCTCTAGAAAAAGCTTATATTTATAAAAAACCAGCTGTAATTCATGGGCACTTTACCATTCAATTACTTCAAAATTACCAAACCCTTCCTCCAAAAACACCCATTATTACTTGGTTAAGAGATCCAGTAGAAAGAGTTATTTCTAACTATTACTACCTTTACAAAAGATTAGATGAAGAGCTTAACGAAGAAAAGAAAGGATTGAACATTTTATCAAAAATGAGACGTTCATTATTAGAATATGCCCACGATGAAAAAAATCAAAATCGAATGTCTAAATTTTTAAAAGGAATTGAAATTGATGATTTTTTCTTTATAGGAATTGTTGAAAATTACAACCAAGATATTAATGAACTTGGTAAAAAATTGAATTGGTCAAATTTAGAAATTGTCCAACATAATAAAACTGGTAAAAGTTATAAATCTAAAGTGGATGAAAACACAAAAACTATAATACGTTCATTAAATCAAGAAGATCAACTTTTATATGATAAAGTACTTAAAACCAAATAACCTTAAACTTTATCTAACTCTCTTGGATAAGTAAACAGCACACTCCTAACCGACATTTTGTCTTGATAAACACAGTTATATCAGCCATTCTGACGTGTTTTGCATTTGGTTTACATTTTGATTATTCAATACTGAAATCAAGATAAACCTCCTTTAATAAAGGAATAAAACATAAAGACATGAATTTAAATAATTATACTATCAAATCGCAAGAAGCGATACAGCAAGCTCAACAACTTGCGCAAAGTTTAGGTCATCAACAAATTGAAAACGAACATATATTAAAAGCTATTTTTGAAGTTGATGAAAACGTAACTCCTTTCATATTAAAAAAATTAAATGTGAACTTGGAATTACTAAATCAGATTTTAGATAAACAACTAGAGAGTTTTTCTAAAGTTTCTGGTGGCGATATAATGCTTTCTAAAGAAGCAGGAAAAACATTAAATGAAGCAAGCATTATTGCTAAAAAAATGAATGATGATTATGTATCTATCGAACATTTATTAATAGCAATTTTGAAATCTAAAAGCTCGATTGCTCAAAGTTTAAAAGACCAAGGAGTAACCGAAAAAGGGATGCTTTCTGCTATTGAAGAATTGCGAAAAGGAGATCGAGTAACTTCTCAATCTGCTGAGGAAACATATAACACGCTGAACAAATACGCTAGAAACCTTAACGAGTTAGCAGCTTCAGGAAAATTAGATCCTGTAATTGGCCGTGATGAAGAAATTAGAAGAATACTTCAAATACTTTCTCGTAGAACTAAAAACAATCCGATGTTAGTTGGAGAACCTGGAACAGGAAAAACCGCTATTATTGAAGGCTTAGCACATCGTATTATCGCTGGCGATATTCCGGAAAACCTTAAAGACAAAGTAATTTTCTCCTTAGATATGGGAGCGTTAATTGCGGGAGCAAAATATAAAGGAGAATTTGAAGAACGTTTAAAAGCTGTAATCAAAGAAGTTACTACAAGTGATGGAAACATCGTATTATTTATTGACGAAATTCATACGCTGGTTGGAGCTGGTGGTGGTCAAGGAGCAATGGATGCAGCAAATATTTTAAAACCTGCTTTGGCTCGAGGTGAACTTCGTGCAATTGGAGCAACAACTTTGGATGAATATCAAAAATATTTTGAAAAGGATAAAGCTTTAGAACGTAGATTTCAAAAGGTTTTTGTAGATGAGCCTGATACAGAAAGTGCTATTTCCATATTAAGAGGGATCAAGGAAAAGTATGAAACACACCATAAAGTTCGTATTAAAGATGAAGCAATCATTGCTTCCGTAGAATTATCACAACGTTATATTTCTAACCGATTTTTACCAGACAAGGCTATTGATTTAATGGATGAAGCTGCTGCGAAAATCAGAATGGAAATCAATTCGAAACCTGAAGAATTAGATGTCTTGGATCGAAAGATAATGCAACTCGAAATCGAAATAGAGGCTATTAAACGCGAAAAAGATGAAAAGAAACTGAAAGTACTTCGGTTCGATTTAGAGAATATAAAAGAAGAGCGCAACTCCATTCACGCCAAATGGAAAAGTGAAAAGGAAGTAGTAGATGCGATTCAGAATTTAAAAACGGATATCGAGAACTACAAACAAGAAGCTGATGTTGCAGAACGTGATGGAGACTTCGGAAAAGTTGCCGAATTACGCTACGGAAAAATTAAAGAAGCAAAAGAAAATCTTTTCGAGCTAGAAACACAATTAGCCGAAAATGAAGATGGAGATTCTTTAATCAAAGAAGAAGTTACTACCGAAGATATTGCTGAAGTGGTGGCTAAATGGACTGGAGTTCCAGTTACCAAAATGTTGCAAAGCGATCGTGAAAAGTTGCTAAAATTAGAAGATGAACTTCACAATCGTGTAGTTGGTCAAGAAGAAGCAATAGTGGCAGTTAGTGATGCAATTCGTAGAAGTAGAGCAGGATTACACGATCCTAAAAAACCAATTGGAACCTTCCTTTTTCTTGGAACTACCGGAGTTGGTAAAACCGAATTAGCAAAAGCCTTGGCAGAATATATGTTCGACGATGAAAATGCAATGACGCGTATTGATATGAGTGAATATCAAGAACGCCATAGTGTGAGTAGATTGGTGGGAGCACCTCCAGGATACGTGGGTTATGATGAAGGCGGACAATTAACCGAAGCTGTTAGACGTAAACCTTATTCTGTGATTTTGTTGGATGAAATAGAAAAAGCACATCCAGATACTTTCAACATCTTATTACAAGTGCTTGATGAAGGAAGATTGACTGATAACAAAGGTCGATTGGCAGATTTCAAAAACACAGTAATTATTATGACCAGTAATATGGGAAGTCATATTATTCAAGAGAAATTTGAAGCAATAAAAGATATTGATTCAGCAATGGAAAGTGCCAAAGGAGAAGTTTTAGGGTTACTGAAACAAACAGTACGCCCAGAATTTCTAAACCGAATTGATGACATTATTATGTTTACCCCTTTATCTGAAAGTGATATCAAACAAATTGTTGGATTACAATTAAAAGGACTAACAAAAATGTTAGCAAAACAAAACATTAGTTTAGATGCTACGAAAGAAGCTATCAATTATTTAGCTAAGAAAGGGTACGACCCACAATATGGTGCAAGGCCTGTGAAGAGAGTAATTCAGAAAGAAGTATTAAATAAACTTTCTAAAGAAATACTTTCAGGAAAAGTAACTACCGATAGTATTATTTTATTGGATAGTTTTAATGATGAGTTAGTATTCAGAAATGAAGATCACTTGGCAAATAATTAATATTAAACATTGATTTTATAAATCCTGTTAAGATTTAACTTAACAGGATTTATTTTTTTTATACCATTCGGTATTTTTTATTATATTTGTAAAGTCAATATATTTAAATATGCTCACAAAATCTGAAAAAACCACCAAGTTTATTATTGAAACTGTTGCTCCTATTTTTAATCAAAAAGGATATGCTGCTACTTCCATGACAGATATTACCAATGCCACAGGATTAACAAAAGGTGCTATTTATGGAAATTTTAAAAATAAAGAAGAAATTGCAATAGCAGCTTTTAATAAAAATGTAAACAATCTTTTAAAACGTATTGCAGCACATCAAGAAAAAAGTAAATCACCACTTCAAAAACTTTATTTAATTACCGATTTCTACAGAAATTATTATCAATATAGCCAAGAACTTGGTGGCTGCCCCATACTTAACATTGGTGTAGATGCAAATAATCAAGATACTTCACTCCTAGAACAAGTTCGTTTTGTAATAAATAAAACACAAAATAACATTGCAAAAATTGTGGAATGGGGAAAAGACATCGGAGAAATAAAGCAAGATGTAAATGCTTCCCTTTTTGCCAAACAGTTATATAGCCATATTCAAGGAGCCATTTTTATGACTTTCACTATGGATGATAGTAATTACTTACAATTGGCTATGGACGAAATGGATAAGATTATTAAAAATAAATTAGAACTATAATATACCAATTGGTATTATAAATACTTAAATAATTCCGATTTTATCAGAACAGCACAAAAAATGAAAAAACTACCTAATAAATTAGAAAGTAAAGTAAAAATTAGATTTCAGGATTGTGATCCTTTTAATCATTTAAATAATGCAGCATACATTAATTATTTAATCAATGCGCGTGAAGATCAAATTCTTGAACATTACGGAATTGATATTTACAAAATGGCTCGTACCACTGGTAAAAGCTGGGTTGTTGGCAGCAATCAAATCGCCTACATTAATCCCGCATTTTTAATGGAAGAAGTGATTATCGATTCTCAATTACTCCATTTTGATGATTCAAATTTGCATGTAGAATTACGAATGTGGAATAAAGATAAGACAAAAATCAAAGCAGTTATGTGGAGTACTTTTGTGCATTATAATTTAATGAAACAAAAAAGAGATTCACATTCTGAAGAATTAATGGAAACCTTTACATCTGTTCATTTTCCAATTAAAGAAACTATTTTTATGGATAGAATTAACTATTTCAAACAAAACTTTAAGTCTACAAAAAAACAATCGGTTTTATAAATTTAGTATGTTTGTTTAAAATCAAAATCCATGAAAAAATTAATTTTATTTTTAGCAATAATTACCCTCTTTGTTTCTTGTAAATCTGATAAAAAAGAAGAAGTTATAACTACTGTCTATTATCTAATTCGTCACGCAGAAAAAGATAGAAGTACTCTAGATAAAGATCCAGGATTAACAGAAGAAGGATTGAAAAGAGCCAATAATTGGGCTAAAATATTGAATAAAAAAGAAATTGATTTGGTATTTTCAACAGATTATAAAAGAACTCAACAAACTGCATTACCAATAGCTTCAGCTAATAAATTAAAAATTCAAAGTTACGATCCAAGAGATCTTTATAATGATGATTTCAAAGCCCAAACCAAAGACAAAATAGTAGTTATTGTAGGTCATAGCAACACAACTCCTGCTTTTGTAAATACTATTTTAGGAAGTCAAAAATATGATAAAATAGACGATTCAGATAATGGAAAATTGTTTATCGTATCCATTGTAAATGATAGTATTTCCGTAGAAATTGAAGATTATAATTAATCCTTCGGAAGGATAACTTTTACGTTTTCAGTTTCAATTTTAGAGACTAGTTTTAATTTTTCTTCTGTGAATAATTGATCTAGTTCAGATAATTCAATTTCTTTGTTTTCAGGCTTATAATTATTATAATCTACAAACCGTATTCCTTCAACAACTCTAGTATTATAAGCTTCTCTAAACCGTGCTCCTCCTCCATTTGTAGCATATTTATAAGCCAAATAATCCAAGGTAAAAGTTTCTTTATTGATCCAATATAAAAAGGAATCGTCAAAATCTGTTCCGCCACCTTCTTCAGAAAAAGTCACTTCAATTTCGTAATAATTCTTTCCTTTTATTTCATCTTCACCAATCAATTTTTTATTAACTGCAGCAGCGTTCAAACCATAAGGCAATTGTGCAAAATAATGTACTGAATTTACACCATCACTTATTCCTTTTGCAATACTATCTGGAACTGTAACTTGTTCTTTATTAACAAATCGTGTCAAGCCCTTGTTCGAAACTACATCGTGAATTTGATCTATAGAATCTTGTCGCAATCTCTCAAATTTATAAAATCCCCCATTTCGGCTGCTTCTATAAAAGGTATCTCTAAAAGTAAATTCTATCACTGCATCATCACATTTTCCGTGACAAGACGTTTCTATCGCCTTATCGATAATTTCTTGAGCTGTTAAATTTTTAGATTGCATTTTTTCTTTTACTTCTTCTTTGCAAGAAAAAATAGAAATTGAAACCAAAAACACTAATAAATACTTCATTTGTATAATTTTTAAACAAATCTAATTAAAATATTCGTGTAAATCTGTGTAATTCGTATCACCTTTCTTAACCTGTTTCACTATTTTTGCAAGCTATGGCACTTCAGAAAACTGTAAGAATTAAAAACCGAAAGGCTCGTTTTGAATACGAAATTTTAGATAAATTCGTAGCAGGAATCGTTTTACGCGGAACTGAAATAAAAGCCATTCGCGAAGGACAAGCGTCTATAGCTGAAGCATTCTGTGAGTTCAGCAATTCTGAATTATTCGTAATAAATATGACGATTCAAGAATACTCTCACGCTACACATTACAATCACAATCCAAAAAGTGAACGTAAATTACTCCTCAACCGAAACGAATTAAAAAAACTAGAAAAACAAGTAAAAAACTCTGGGCTTACCATTATTCCTTTAGTTCTATTTACTAATGACAAAGGATTAGCAAAAATTGAAATCGCTTTATGTAAGGGTAAAAAACTCTATGACAAAAGAGAAACTATGAAGGATCGAGATAACAAACGAGATTTGAGTAGGATTAAAAAAGATTTTAATAAATAATTATCATCTAATTATCTGGTCGATTGTGGTCACTGAGCATAGTCAAAGTGCAGTCGAAACTAGCAATTAAAAGCACTTCATTTTAAGACCAATTAATTTCTAACAAATAATTAAGAAATTAATAATATCCTATCTTTATCTTGCGTTAAAAAGTATCAATGCTAACTAAACTAATCTTCTTTTTTCTTTTTATAATTTCTGCTATATCCTTTGCTCAGGTTTCAGGGAAAATTACAGGTAAAAATGGTGAGGCACTACCCTTCGTTAATATCTATCTTCAAGACAGTTATGTAGGCACTACCTCCAACGATTTTGGAACTTACGAAATTGAACTCCCAAAAAAGGAAAGCTACCAATTGGTTTTTCAGTTTTTAGGATACAAAACACTCACTAAAAATATTAGCAAAAAAGAACTTCCCTTAACTTTAAATGTTGTTTTAGAGGAAGAATCCATCAGTTTAGAAACGGTAGTGATTTCATCTTCTGAAGATCCAGCATATAGAATTATCCGCAAAACCATCGCTCAACGAAAAGAAAACCTCAATCGGATTTCTGCCTTTACTGCCGACTTTTATTCTCGTGGATTATGGCGAGTAAAAGATATGCCCGAAAAAATCATGGGTCAAGAAGTAGGTGATATGGAAGGCGCTTTGGATTCTACCAGAACAGGAGTTATTTACCTTTCTGAAACTATTTCGGAAATCGCATATCAACGTCCCGATGATTTCAGAGAAGTTGTAAAGGCAAGTTTGGTGAGTGGAAACGATAATGGTTTCAGTTTTAATAGCGCTCGGCAATCAAATTTTTCATTTTATGAAAACACTATAGACCTTAACGCTCCTATTGTATCACCTATTTCTGTAAATGCACTCAACTATTATAAATACAAGTTGGATG
This sequence comes from Flavobacteriaceae bacterium, assembly GCA_046055745.1. Taxonomy (GTDB): domain Bacteria; phylum Bacteroidota; class Bacteroidia; order Flavobacteriales; family Flavobacteriaceae; genus Marifrigoribacter. The sequence goes on from JASFZG010000059.1 coordinate 18,954, forward strand.
GTGTTTTTTACGAAGGAAGCAAACTCATTAACAAAATTATTGTTACTCCTAAGAGACCAAAAGACCGAATCTGGGAAGGTGTGATTTATATAGTTGAAGACGATTGGCAATTGTATGGAGTTGATTTAAAAACCAATGGAGAAGCCATTCAAGTCCCAATGATTTCAAATCTTGATTTTAAGCAAAATTTTAAATATGATGAAGAATATAATGCTTGGATAAAAATTTCACAAACCATTAATTTTGGCTTTGCTTTCTTTGGTGTAAAAGGTGATGGGAAGTTTATTGCCGTTTATAGTAATTACGATTTTAATCCAGTTTTTGAAAAGAATGATTTTTCGAATGAAGTGCTTTCTTTTATGCCAAAAGCAAATAAAAAAGACAGTCTATATTGGAATAATTTTCGTCCTGTTCCTCTTTCGGTAGAAGAATTGAAAGATTATGTAAAAAAAGACAGTGTACAAACCCTTCGGAAATCAAAACTGTATTTAGATTCTATTGATAGGAAAGCTAATAAATTTGGATTTATGGACCCATTATTGGGCTATACTTTTCAGAATTCTTATAAAAAATATAGGATTGGTTATGAAGGTCCTATAAAAAACATCAACTATAATACGGTACAGGGTTGGAATAGTAAAGTTGGGCTATCTTACAATAAATGGTACGATGAAAATCGTTCCGTTTGGTTAACTGCAAAAGTAAATGCTACCTACGGAATCACAGAAGGCCGTTTGCGATTTGACGGTATCATTGCAAAACGTTTTAATTATAAAAACAAACTTACATTCCAAATTGATGGTGGTAGTAAAGTGAAACAGTTTAATAACAAAGAACCTATTAGTCCGATGATTAATGCAATTTCTACTTTATTTTTTGAACGAAATTATATGAAACTGTACGAATTAAATTACGGTCGAGTAGCCTATAGCCAAGAAATTGCAAACGGGATTAAACTAACTGTTGCAACTGCTTACGAAAACAGAAAACCACTGTATAACACAGCAGATTGGGTATTTATTCCTAATAGTGATGTGAGTTATACATCTAATAACCCTTTAAACCCTTCTGATTTTATAAATGCTGCTATTGAAGATCACGACGTATTTAAAACATTTATAAAAGCTGATTTTGTAATTGGTCAGAAATATATTTCATCTCCCAATGGGAAGTTTAATTTAACCGACAGTAAATACCCACAACTCTCATTTAAGTTTGAAAATGGCATTGGCATTTCAGATGACAAGTACAGTTATAGCCAGTTTTCAGGAAAAATTTTTCAAAATTTATCGCTTGGAAACAAAGGCATATTTACATACAATTTAAAAGGTGGAACATTTATAAATGGAAATGAAATTTCGTTTGTAGATTTCAAACATTTTAATGGGAACCAAACCCGTGTAGGAACTACCTCAACTTACGAAAATGTATTTAATTTACTACCGTATTACGAGTTAAGCACCAATAAAAGTTATTTTGAAGGGCACTTAGAACACGACTTTAAAGGTTGGATCTTGGGGAAAATACCAGGAATTAATCAACTTAATTTTAATCTAATTGCAGGAGCACATTTTCTTTCTACTGAAGACAACAAACCTTATTCTGAACTCTCCATAGGAATAGATAATCTAGGTTTTGGTAAGTATCGCTTACTTCGCTTAGATTATGTTCATTCATTTTATAATGGCAATGATGATGGGGCTTTTATTTTTGGACTGAAGTTTATAGATATGTTTAATTAAACTTGAACCATTAAGGCATTAAGTGATATAGATCACTATAATTTATTATTTTTACACATAAATATTTTAATATGAAAAACTCATCCTCTTGCAATATTTCAGATAAAAATACTAGTTGTTGCTCTTCTGAAAACAAACCTGAAACTAAAGATTTAAAGTCACATTGGGATAAAGCTTATTCAAATAATTCTGAAGAAAAACTAGGTTGGTTTGAAACTGATTTAAGTCCGATGCTTCAATTAATTGATAAAACTGAACTATCAAAAGAAGCACAAATTATCAATATTGGAGCAGGAAGCACAACCTTAATTGATGAATTATTAAAGCAAGGATATAATAATTTAACCGCTTCAGATATAAGTGAAGTAGCCCTAAAAAATCTTGAAAATAGAGTTGGAAATGAAAATATAAATTTTATTGTTGATGATTTATTAAATTCAGAAAAACTCAGCAATATCGATCCTGTAGATTTATGGATTGACAGAGCAGTACTTCATTTTTTCACTGAAGAACAAGACCAAGATACCTATTTTAACTTACTAAAAAGTAAAATAAAATTAAACGGATTTGTGGTTCTAGCAGAATTCAATTTACAAGGTGCTAAGAAATGTTCAGGGCTTGATGTCTTTCAATATGATGCAAAAATGCTTCAAAATAAATTGGGTGACGGTTATAAACTAATTGAATCATTTGACTACACTTATACGATGCCTTCGGGAGATGAGCGTGAATATGTCTACACCTTATTCAATAAAATAAATTAGGGTGGGAAAGCAATTAAAAGAAATTACTGAGCCTTTAAAAGAATTCATTGAAAATCAGAAATTATTTTTTGTAGGCACTGCAAGAAACGAGGGTAGTGTAAATATTTCGCCTAAAGGGATGGATACTTTTCGAATTATCAATTCCAATAAAATTGTTTGGCTAAATCTTACGGGAAGCGGAAATGAAACCGCGGCACATTTACAAGAAAACAATCGAATGACAATTATGTTTTGTTCTTTTGAAGAAAAACCATTAATCCTTCGACTTTACGGAAACGCTAAAATCTATCACGAAAACGAAGCTGAATTCCAAAATAATATTTCTCTTTTTCCGAAGCATATTGGAGCTAGACAAATTATTGTAATGGATGTAGATCTTGTTCAAACTTCTTGCGGATTTGCAGTTCCTTTTATGGATTTCAAGGAAGAGCGTTCTCAATTAACTCGTTGGTCAGATAAAAAAGGAGAGGCCGGAATTAAGCAATATTGGAAAGAAAGAAACGCCAAGAGTATTGATGGTTATGATATTTAATTCTCTGTATTAATTTTTATCCTCCAATAAGGGCACAAACTTAAACTCCCCGAACTCTTCTTTTTTAAATTCGGTGGCTGAAGCACGCGTAAAAACTGTCATTATTTGCACTTTATCTCCCACAGGAATTACCAACTTCCCTCCTATTTTTAATTGAGCCAATAAAGGATTGGGAACAAAAGGAGCTCCCGCTGTTACTACAATTCCATCAAAAGGAGCTTCTTCTTTTAATCCTATATAACCATCACCAAAAATCAATTTCTTTGGTCGATATCCTAATTTCGGAAGAAAAAGCTTTGTTTTTTTAAAGAGTTCATTTTGGCGTTCAATACTAAAAACGTTCATCCCCATTTCTAATAATACTGCTGTTTGATATCCACTTCCTGTTCCTATTTCTAAAATTTTATCTCCTTTTTTAAGACTTAATAATTCAGATTGTCGAGCAACAGTATATGGCTGAGAAATGGTTTGATCTGCCCCAATAGGAAACGCTTTATCTACATACGCATGGTCTATAAAACCAGAATCCATAAATAAATGTCTTGGTATTTTATTAATAGCCTTTAAAACTTCTTCATTAGCAATTCCCTTTGTTTGAAGAGTTTCTACTAATTTTTTTCGCATTCCTTTATGGGTAAATGTATCTTGCACTAATTATTTTTTTATAAGTTTTATTAACTTAGTCTTATTTCCTGAAGTGATTTTTAAAAAATAAATTCCTGCTGACAAATAAGCTAAATTTATTTTTTCTGAAGTAAAACTTTTTTCTTTTTTTAATTCCTTTCCGAAAATATCATATAAGATATATCCAATATCTGAAGTATATTCTAAATGAATACTTCTTGAAAAAGGGTTTGGATACACTGAAACATTAATATCTTTAGTTGTTGTCACTCCTAAAAGATCACAATTAGGGTTTTCGCCAGGCACATATGAAATTAACCCATTATCAACAAACCAATTTTCCCAAACACCTCCATTACCCGTTTTCCAATCTGCTATACTAAATTTATTTTCGCCTGTTTGAGTTCCCGGGACTTTATAAACTCTAATAGTATCGTCTTGTCCTATCCAAGTTAATGGATTTCCTTCTGAACATTCTTCAGGTTGAAAATCTTCCACACAATTAGCCTGTAAGAAATATGCGTATTCTTCATAGTTTGGATAATCTCCATAAACCGAAACTGTTCCGTTTTCTTCTATACAAACTGCGGTATATTCATTACAAGCGATTCCAAAAGAACGGTTTCCAGCATCAGTTGCAAATCGTGCTAAAAAAACAGCGTGTCTCCCTCTTCTATCTGGATCGTCATAATGTGTATCTGTTATTACATTTTCAAGAAAAGGAATCTCTAAAAAATCTTGATATCCCAGAGACACTTTACTATGATAAGGATTTGCTAAAGCTTGTGAAGAAGTAACTGTTCCATTTTCAGCATCAAAATAATAGCCTCCCATAATAGCCATTCCCGCACTTGTTCCCCCAATTACAGCTTGCTTATCATTAATATGCTGGTTTAACAGAATCTCCATTTCATTATCTTTAAAGTAAGAGACATAATCATATTGATCTCCGCCAGCAAACCAAATTGCTTCAGCATTAGCAACTTGTTGAAGCACATAAGGGTCAATTCCACCAGCACTATTATGAATCACTAATGTTTCTACAGAGTTAATAGTTACTCCCAATTCTGAAAAAAAATAATTATTATAACCATCACTTCCACTTGCCCTTAATACAACAACATCTCCTCCATCTGCTTTTTGCAGAAACCATTTCATTGCTTCATCATGTTCTGTTGCTCCTCCCATTAAGCATACTCCGTATTGGTGATTTGTTGTTACATCTGAAGGATCGCCCGTAAAATAACTAGTATAATTTTGTGCAATTGTAAAGAATGGTGCTATAAGAAGAAGGAAAAGAAGTATTTTTTTCACTGAAATAATTTTTTATTTGTCACAAATGTACAAATTTAAAAGGCGTATTTCATCTAAAATACATTAACAAACTGCCTTGTTTTTAATCTTAAAATCTATTTATCTTCACAAGCCTAAACAACAAATAACTGTACCTAAGATCAAAAATATTTGGATAAATACTAGTATCTTTGCGTAAAAATAAAATCGATGTTAAAAGCAGGAGTTATAGGTGCTGGACACCTTGGAAAAATTCATTTAAAACTTTTAAATCAATCTTCAAAATACGACTTAGTCGGTTTCTACGATTCTAATGTAGAAGCCGCAAAAAACATAGCTTCAGAATTTGGTTATAAAAACTTTCAAACTGTCGAAGAACTTATTGAAGCTTGTGATATGGTTGATGTAGTTACACCTACCTTATTTCATTTTGATACAGCAGAAAAAGTACTAGAAGCAGGAAAACATTTGTTTATTGAAAAACCTATCACCAAAACAGTTGAAGAAGCTGAAACCATCAGGGAATTAGCAAAGAAAAACGGAGTTAGAGGTCAGGTTGGGCAAGTAGAGCGTTTCAATCCCGCTTTTACTGCTGTGAGCCATAAAATTGAAAATCCGATGTTTATTGAATCGCATCGTTTGGCAGAATTTAATCCTCGTGGAACTGACGTTTCAGTGGTATTGGATTTAATGATTCACGATATAGATGCTATTTTGAGTGTGGTAAAATCTAAAGTAAAAACGGTAACTGCAAACGGTGTTTCAGTAATTAGTAATACGCCAGATATTGCCAATGCTCGAATTGAATTTGAAAATGGTTGTGTTGCCAATCTTACAGCAAGTAGAATTTCGATGAAGAATATGCGTAAATCTAGATTCTTTCAGAAAGACGCTTATATTTCAGTGGATTTTTTAGAGAAGAAATGTGAAGTGGTTAAAATGAAAGATGCGCCTGAAACTCCAGATGATTTTGCGATGATTTTAACGAATGCCGAAGGAGTGAAAAAGCAAATCTATTTTGATAATCCAGATGTGGATAGTAATAATGCCATTTTAGATGAATTAGAAGCCTTTGCTGATGCCATTAATAATAATACAACACCAATTGTAACTTTAGCTCAGGGAACTGAAGCGTTACGAGTTGCAATGAAAGTAATTGAAAATTTTAAAGTTTTATAAAAGAAGTTTAATTTAAAATAGACTCCCGTTTTCATGGGAAATAAATATGAAAAACATAGCAGTTATAGGAGCAGGAACAATGGGAAACGGAATCGCCCATACCTTCGCACAATTTGATTATAAAGTACAATTAATAGATATTTCGGAAGAATCTTTAAAAAGAGGAATGGCAACCATCACCAAAAATTTGGATAGAATGGTCGCTAAAGAAAAAATTACCGAAGCTGATAAACAAAGAACACTTGATAATATTACAACTCAAACTAATCTTCAAAAAGGAGTTGAAAGTGCAGGCTTAGTTATTGAAGCTGCCACTGAAAATTTAGAGTTAAAATTAAAGATTTTTAGAGATTTAGACAGATTTTGTTCAGAAGAAACTTTATTGGCTAGTAATACTTCTTCCATTTCTATCACACAAATTGCTGCGGTAACTTCTAGACCAGAAAAGGTAATTGGTATGCACTTTATGAATCCAGTTCCAATTATGAAATTGGTCGAAATCATTAAAGGATATAGTACCAGTCAGGAAACATATAATACTGTTAAGGAAGTTTCAGAAAAACTGAATAAAGTTCCTGTTGAAGTTAATGATTATCCAGGTTTTGTTGCCAATCGTATTTTAATGCCAATGATTAATGAAGCGGTAGAAACGTTGTATAATAATGTTGCTGGAGTTAAAGAAATAGATACCGTAATGAAACTAGGTATGGCACATCCAATGGGACCATTACAATTAGCAGATTTTATTGGATTAGACGTTTGTCTTTCAATTCTGAATGTAATGCATGACGGATTCAAAAATCCAAAATATGCGCCTTGTCCATTATTAGTAAATATGGTAAGAGCAGGTAAATTAGGAAGTAAAAGCGGAGAAGGTTTTTACGATTACAGCGAAAGCCGAAGAGCAGAAACCGTTGCGAAAATGTTTCAATAACATGCACTTGAAGTTTCAGTGATAATAAACATAATCCTTTGTGAGCTTTGTGTAAAAACTTTGTGAGCTTTGTGGTAAAAAAAGATACCCGCTGGAGTTTATGTGAGTGGAGTCGAAATACTGGCATATTATGGCAAAAATAATTCCTTTTAAAGCAGTACGTCCCACACGAGATAAAGTGGGTTTAATCGCTTGTCGTGCTTATCAAGATTACAGTATCGAAAAGAGAAATGCACGTTTAAGAGACAATCCTTATTCCTTTTTACAAATTATAAATCCTGGTTATAAATATGATAAAAAGATAATTGGAAGTCGTCGTTTCAATTTAGTTCGTAATCGATATTTAGAATTTAAGGAGGATGGTAATTTTATTCAAGATAAAAAACCTAGTTATTATTTTTACAAAATAATAAATCGTGAAAAATTTGAATTTAATGGAATAATTGCAGCTACAAGTATTTCAGATTACAAAAATGGAATCATAAAAAAACATGAAAACACCCTTGAGGACAGAGAAAATCTTTTTAGAGATTATCTAAATACTGTTGGGTTCAATGCAGAACCTGTACTACTCACCTATCCAAATAACGAAGAATTAAAATCTATTATAGCTTCTGTAATGGAATCTAGAGCAGAATATGAATTTACTACAACTTATAGAGATACTCATTATTTATGGAAGGTAGATGACGAAAAAATAGTAAAGATGGTAAGTTCTATTTTTTCTAAAATGAAATCACTTTATATCGCAGATGGTCATCACCGTTCTGCTTCTTCATTTTTATTAGCTGAAAAACTTAAAGAAGAAAATCCAGATCATACTGGAAATGAAGCCTACAATTATTGTATGAGTTATTTAATTCCTGAAAATGATTTGAAAATTTATGGCTTTAATAGACTTCTTAAAGACCTAAACGGATTAAGCAAAGAAGAATTTCTATTTGCATTAGATGAAGTTTTTCGTATTGAAAACCGTGGCAACACCTACTATAAGCCTTCAAAAAAGCATCATTTCAGTATGTATTTAGATGGTGATTATTACTCACTTTATCTTCGGAAATTTGAATATGAAATAAATAATGCATTAGAAAATCTGGACGTTCAAATTTTATATGATGCCATATTAAAGCCCATTTTAGGGATAAAAGATTTACGTAATGATACTAGAATTGAATATCCACACGGAAAAACGGATATGGCTTATATAAAATCTATGATTGATTCAGGTGAATATGCAGTTGGTTTTAGTTTACTTCCTGTCACAACTAAAGAACTAAAAAACGTGGCAGATGAAGGGCTTACCATGCCTCCTAAAAGTACATTTATTGAACCAAAACTAAGAAGTGGAATCACTATCTACGAGTTTTAATAGTCATTTCAACACGCAAAAAAGACTAAACACTCCTATTATTCCTTACCTTTGTATTGCATTTAATGCCCAAAATTATTTATGTGAAATGCGGTACACTACCTTCAATTTAACACTGTTTGTTTTATTACTCTTTAGTAATCCTCTTTTTGCTCAAACCATAAAGGAAAAAGTTGATATTAATAAGACTTTTTTAGAATTAAAAGTTGCTAAAAATGATTCTATTAAAGCTGAAAAATTAATAGAGCTCTACAAAAAATCAATTCGGCAAGGAGAAATTAATAAAGACATTATTGAAGAAGCTTTATTGGTTTCAGAAATGATTTACTACATAGATGGAATTGGAAAATGTTACAACCGAATGGGCATAACAGCCCGATATGAAAGTGATTACACACAATCGGTAAATTTCCACAAACGTGCTTTAACTTATTATGAAAAGAGCACCGACACACTTTCTAAAATTAAATGTCTCAATAGTTTAGGAGTAACTTACCGTAAACTAAACCTTGAAAAAGAAGCTTTTGCCCAGTATTTTCAAGCCTTAAATCTTGCTGAAAAAATAAATAGTCAAAAAAGTATTTCCATTGCACTTAACGGAATTGGAAATGTATTTATCAATACCGAAGAATATGATAAAGCGCTAAAATATTTCAGAAAAGGAGTTGCGATTGAAAAGAAAAACAATAACGAAAGAGGGCAAGAATATGGTTTTGCTAATATCGGCGAGGTTTATATGCAGAAAGAGAAATATGATTCGGCTCATTATTATTTCAACAAAGCTTTAGTACTTGCAAAAAAGAACCCTCGTAAAGAAGGAATTGCTATAAAATATAATTTATTAGGCAAATTGTATCAAGTAGAAGGTGACTACTCAAAATCTTCAGAAAATTACAAAAGAGCAATTCCGCAATTAATAAAGCACAATAGTCTTCGATACTTGAGTAATACACTAATAAACATTGGTATAAACCAAATACACAACAATCAACACAAAGAAGCATTAACAAATATTCAGCAAGGTTTACAAACGGCTCTTACTATAAAATCTAAGGAGAACATCATGTTGGGTTATAATGCACTAACCAATTATTATACAAAAACCAATGAATTTAAAAAAGCTTTAGAATCATATAAAAAAGCTACTAAATATCATGACAGTATCGTTAATGTAGCTTCAAAAGAAAGTATTATTTCAACACAAATTGAATACGAAACCAAAAAGAAAGATATTCAACTTAAGAATTTAGCAAAAGAAAAAGAGAGTAGTATTCAAGAAGCAAAATTAAATTCAAATAAATTGTGGTTGGGTGCTTTATTGAGTGTTATAATAATTGGGTTTTTGTTGTTTATTATTTATTTACTTCGGAAAAACAAAAAATTGGAACTAGAACAACAAAACACAGAATTACACAAATATGTTCTTCAAATAAATAAATTAGAAGATCTTATTAAAAATAATAAAACAGAAAATCACTTAATTATTTCAGATAATATTAAAACGTATGACCTTTCAAAAAGAGAATCGGAAGTACTTAAATTTATCACTAGTGGTTTTAGCAATGATGAGATTGCTGATAAATTATTTGTTTCTAAAAACACGATAAAAACTCATATAAAAAATATTTATTCCAAGCTTGATGTAAAGAATAGAATTCAAGCAATGAAAAAAGTCAATGCTTATCAAGACTCTTCAAACGTCTTTTAAACATAGAAACTAATTATAATATCACCCCAAAAGGTGATTCGATTTCATCCTTTTTAATGAACTAAAATTGCTAGTATCAATTTAACTTTGTGCTATAATTATAAAACATTATACCATGAAATTAACATACAGATTATTAATTATTTTTGGGGTTTTCTTTATTTCTCAAAATAGCAATGCGCAACTTTTAGATAGAATTGCCCGTAAAACACAAAAAAAAATTGAGCGAGAAGCAGAAAACAGAGCTCAAAAAAGAATAGACAAAGGTATTGATGATGCTTATGATGGAGTTGAAGATGGAATTGATGGAAAAAATAAAGATAAAAATAAGCAAGAAAATACTAATACCAATTCATCTTCAAACGATAATTCTTCTGAAAACACTTCCGAAAATTCAAATAATGAAGAAGCTACAGAAAACACCAATAACACTCCGACTTTAGT
>JASFZG010000060.1:0-3943 GCA_046055745.1 Flavobacteriaceae bacterium
ATTGTTAGGTCCTATTTTTAATTCGATGATAAAAGATTGGGATACACATTTAGATTTGCTAACCGATTTTTGGGAAACCAACCTTTTCTTTGTGAAAAAGTATTCAGGAAACCCTTTAGCTGCTCACGTTAGAGCAGACAAATTTCATAACCATACTATTAATGAATTTCATTTTGGAACTTGGTTAAATCTTTGGTTTAAAAATATAGACTCATTATTTGAAGGTGAAAATGCTCAATTAGCAAAAAATAGAGCTAGAAATATGAGTACTTTTATGAATATGGAAATATTTAAAAGCCGACCTAAAGAGTAGTTATTTACTTGCTAGACCTAACAGGTTTTAGAAACCTGTTAGGTCTGGATAAATCATTTGTTAAAAATAACTTAGTGCCTACCTACCTATTAATAATTACCTAAATTTGCAGCAAATTAACATTCCATGCTAAAGAAATTACTTTCAGCGCTGTTTTCAACGCGATTAACTTCCATTTTATTTATTGTATTTGCTGCCGCTATGGCAACAGGGACTTTTATGGATGCCAACGCAGGTACTTCACCTACACCATATACAAGAGAATTAATTTATAATACTTGGTGGTTCGAAGCCATAATGGGATTATTTATGATTAACTTCATAGGTAATATTTCAAAATATAGACTACTTCGGAAAGAAAAATGGGCAACTTTAACCCTTCACCTGTCCTTTATATTAATCATTTTAGGAGCATTTGTAACTCGTTATATAAGCTTTGAAGGAATGATGCATATTCGGGAAGGAGCTACCGAGAACACGATGCTTTCTTCTGAAACTTATTTCAAAACGTTTATCGATGGTGATTATGAAGTAAATGGAGTTGCTCAGCGTAGAACTGTTGCTTCAAAGCAACTTCGACTATCAGATCGATTAAATAATGATTTTGAAATCAAAACCGATTACAACAATCAAGAGGTTACTGTTAAATTTGTAGATTATATTAGTAATGCAAAAGAAGGTGTTATTGCAAAAGAAGGAGGAAAAAACTTTTTAAAAATTGTAGAGGCTGGAGGAGGCGAACGCCACGATCATTGGATTGGTGATGGTGATGTGTTGGATATTCACAATGTATTAATTTCCTTAAACAACCCTACGGAAGGTGCCATTAATTTAGGTTTTAAAGATGGAGAATATACCATATTATCTACCTTTGAAGGACAATGGATGCGAATGGCAGACCAAGAAAAAGGAATGTTGGTAAAAGATAGCCTTCAATCCTTAAACCTGCGTTCTTTATATCAAGTTGCAGGGATGGCTTTTGTAATTCCAGATCCTGTGATGGAAGGTGAATTTGGAGTTATTAATGCACCAAAAAACAAACCAACTAATATGAGTGCCTTGGTCATTGATGTCTCTTCAAAAGGAGAAACAAAACAAGTGAATGTTTTTGGCGGAAAAGGAGTTACGAGAGCTCCTGTTTTAGCTGAAGTTGCAGGACTTAAAGTTTATTTGGCTTACGGTTCTAAAGAATATAAACTTCCTTTTAGTATTACTTTAAACGAATTTATTGCCGATAAATATCCTGGAACTCAAAAAAACTATTCTGCTTTTAAAAGTAAAGTAACTGTAAATAAAAGTGATACTGAATTTTACGACTATGAGATTTTTATGAACCATATTTTAGATGAACAAGGATATCGTTTTTTCCAATCTTCTTTTGACCCCGATGAAAAAGGAACCATTCTTTCAGTAAATCACGATTTCTGGGGAACTTGGATTACTTATATTGGTTACGGACTTTTGTATCTAGGATTACTCGCTATTTTATTTGATAGAAATACTCGTTTTGCGGATCTTAAAAAGATGCTTAAAAAAGTAAAAGAAAAGAAAGCTGCATTAATAACGATTCTTATTTTAATGTTTTCTATTTCTGGGATTACACAAGAAACCAATTCACATAGAACTAAAATATCTAAAGAAAAATTAGACTCCATTATTGTTGCAAATGCAGTGAGTAAAGAACACGCCGAAAGATTTGCTCATTTGGTTTTACAAGATAACGGGCGTATGAAACCTGTCAATACTTATGCAAGTGAATTGCTTCGTAAAATAAGTCATAGTAATACTTACGAAGGTTTAGATGCGAATCAAGTATTTGTATCTATGGTAGAATTCCCTCGTCTGTGGTTAGAAGTTCCTATTTTATATTTAAAGAGGGGTAATGATAGTATTCGTGAAATTATTGGAGTTGAAGAAAATGCTAAACGTTTCGCTTTAATGGATTTGATAGATGAAAAAGGACAAAACAAATTAGGCTCTTATATTGAAGATGCTTCAAAAACGGTCAATAAAAATCAGTTTCAGAAGGATTTTATGAAGGCTTATGAAAACTTTTATTTATTAAATGAAGCTTTAAGCGGAAGTATCTTTAAAATATTTCCAATCCCTGATGACTATAATAATCGTTGGGTTTCTTATCCTGAATTGAATGAAGTTCATTATCAAGAAAAAGATTCTGCTTTTGCTAGAAACATACTTCCTTATTATTTTGAAACCCTTCAAAAGGCTAGAGAAACAGGAGACTATAAAGCTTCAGATGAATTATTAGATGGGATTACCTTGTTTCAGAAAAAATTTGGAGCAGATGTAATGCCTTCAGAAAGTAAAGTAAACACTGAAGTTTTATATAATAAAGTAGATATTTTTAACCGATTGTATAAGTATTTTGCAATGGTTGGAATATTGATGTTTGTGTTTATTATCATTCAGATTTTTAATGAAAATAAAGTTATTAATTCAATTGTTAAGTTTTTTAAAATTTTGATATGGCTATTTTTTATTTTACTAACATTTGGCTTAATTGGCCGTTGGTATATTAGTGGTCACGCACCTTGGAGTGATGCCTATGAATCTATAATTTATGTAGGCTGGGCAACAGTTTTATTCGGAATTACTTTGGGAAGAAGAAGTTATTTAACTATTGCATCCACAGCTTTTGTTGCTGCTATAATTTTATGGGTAGCTCACGAAAATTGGATAGATCCAGCCATCGGAAACTTAAGTCCAGTATTAGATAGTTATTGGTTAATGATTCACGTAGCGGTGATTGTAGCGAGTTACGGACCTTTTACCTTAGGAATGATTTTAGGATTAACCTCCTTATTATTAATGGTATTGACCAATAAAAGGAATTTCAAGAAAATGGACCTTAATATTAAGGAACTTACCATTATTACTGAAATGGCTTTAACGGTTGGTTTGGTAATGCTTTCTATCGGAAACTTTTTAGGAGGTCAATGGGCCAATGAAAGTTGGGGACGTTATTGGGGCTGGGATCCAAAAGAAACATGGGCTTTAATTAGTATTATGATTTACGCTTTTGTTGTACATATGAGATTGGTGCCAGGATTAAGAGGCAAATGGGGGTTTAATTTTGCAGCAGTAGTAGCTTATGCTTCTATAATGATGACCTATTTTGGAGTGAATTTTTACTTAGCAGGACTTCACTCCTATGCAAGTGGTGATATACCTGTAACTCCAAATTTTGTGTGGTATTTTATTGCTTTTGTATTTGTGTTAAGTACCGCGGCATTTATAAAATACAGAAAGTATTACATGAAAAAAGGATAAGCTTTTTAGGGCTTATCCTTGCTTAGTTTAAGTAATATCTCAATCTAATTATAGATATAGTCAGGTTGACTATCCACCATTCTATAATCTTCTTGAATGTGTTCACTAATTTCTAGTTTTTTATAAAGCACTTTTGTTAAATCGACTAATTCAGTTTCATTAATTTTAAGCTTTCTAGAGATTTTAGCATTAGTTTTTCCTTCTGATATGTACTGAAGTAATTTTATTTCCAATCCGTCTAAATCGTATTGCATAATTAGGTTTTCTAAATATACATCTTCAACTAATTCTTCTACTTTATTTCTACTCATCACATCTTGTCTTTTAAGGAATATTCTC
>JASFZG010000061.1:0-19088 GCA_046055745.1 Flavobacteriaceae bacterium
GTTTTTTGAAGTATGGATTTATCAGTTACATCTAAAATTTGTGTACTTAATTTGTCACATTTTTTAAAAGCTTTGTCCAATGCTTCTTGACTGTAATCTGTTAATGTGATTTTATGGTTTTTGGTAAGGTCGATGGCGATGGTACTTCCGACCATTCCAGCACCTAATACGATGATGTTTTTCATAAATTGCCCGAGAAAGCGGGTATCTTATTTTTTAATAATTAGTAAAGGGTGATATTCAGAATACGGTTTTAAATTCCTGAATATTAAGGTGAAAATGGAGTTAAAACAAGCGCACTTACAAACCTGGAATAAGAACCCAAGGCATTTCAGAAAGATTGTATGGTCTGTTTTTTAGCATGAAGTAAATATAATAATATTTAACCACAAAGTTCACTAAGGTTTCCACAAAGAACACAAAGAGTTTCTCTAGTTGTTTTGATTATTCACACCGTGACTCAAAGTCACGGTGTGAATGAAACTAGTTCTATTTATACAGACAAAATCTCCTCATCCACCAAAATCTCCTCATTCCGAAGGCGTAAAATAATTTGTGCCACCGCAATTGTATCTTTTTCACAATATCGTATGATCCTATCGATATCATTTTCTTTATAAAAGACATCACGAACTTCACTACCATCGATATCATCTTTGGGTGAAGGAATTCCTAAAACATGCGTCATTAATTTAAGTGAAGTATAAGTTTTATAATCTCCAAACTTCCATAATTCTAGAGTGTCTAAATGTGGAACTTCCCAAGGTTTTTTTCCGAAGAGATTTAATTTAAACGGAATGTCAACTCGGTTAATAATCATTCTACGAGCAATAAAAGGAAAGTCAAATTCCTTTCCATTATGAGCGCAAAGCAAGTGATAAGGTTTATTAAAATGAGTTTCAAGCAGCGTTTTAAACTCTTCTAATAGAGAGATTTCTTCCCCTTGAAAAGTAGTCACTCTAAAGTTTCGAACATCATCTTTAAACACAAAATAACCCACAGAAATACAGACTATTTTTCCAAATTCAGCCCAGATTCCCGCTCGATCATAAAATTCTTCGGGAGTAAATTCGTCTTTGCGTTGGTAGTTGGTTTTTTGTTCCCAGAGTTGTTGGGCAGTTTCATCTAAATCTGAAAAACTTTCAAATAAAGGGACGGTTTCAATATCCAGAAAAAGGATATTTTCTAGTTTTATTCGTTTCAACATAATTTTATTATTTCAATCGGGGAGGAAATATAAAGGTAGTAAAATTTTTGAAACTTAAAACAAACTTTGCTGCTTCACAGGACACTCGTGATCCAATAACCATTTTTTACGATGTAAACCGCCGCCAAAACCAGTTAAGGAGCCATCTTTTCCAATTACCCGATGACAAGGAATAATAATCACAATAGGGTTTTTTCCATTTGCAGAAGCAGCAGCACGAATCACCTTTGGGTCACCCAAACGATTTGCTATGGTCTGATAAGAAACAGTTTTTGAAAAAGGAATTTCTTGTAATTGTTTCCATACTTTTTTCTGAAATTCGGTTCCTTGAGGGTTGAGTTTTAAGTTGAATTCGGTTCGAGAACCTTCAAAATATTCCTGAAGTTGAGAAACAGTTTTTTGAAGATGTTTAGGGATCTCTTTAGTTGGTTTTTCTTCAGAGTCCATAAAATGTAATGAAGATAATCCCTCTTGATTTCCTTTAATTTCAAGAGTTCCGACAGGTGATTTAAAGTAAATTGTTTCCATATTTTACCAACCTACGTATTTTGGAGGTTTTACACCTTTAAGGTTTAAATATACGATTAATTGTCCGCGATGGTGTGTTACGTGATCTTGTAATAAATTAATAATTTGCAATTTACTTTTTGGCCCAGCGAAGAACTCAACAGTTTCTTGAAGATTTTCATCTGGAGTGTTTTTTACGATTTCTAAAACCGTATCAAACGATTTTTTTAATTCTGAAATTAGTTCAGCTTTGCTTTTTTGAACTGAGTCTTCATCTTTTTTATATTCCCTTTCTGTAAAATACGAAGTACTTAACCAATCCATATTTTGTTTTATATGAAGTAATTGTTCGCTAAAACTCATCTCTCTTTCCGTAGGTTTAAAACTGTAATTTTCTTCGGGCATCGCTTCAGCTATTTCGATGAGATAATTTTTAGAATTTTTCCATTTTTCAAGAAAAGCCGACTTTACGGTAGTTTGTTGTGCCATAACAATTGATATATTTGAAATGATAAAGAATAATAACACTGTCTTTTTCATAAATTGAATTTGGTTACAATTTAAGAACATATTTTATGAATTTGTCATTTCTAAGTACAGAAAAATACTAATAAAACTGATCCATCTCATTTTTATTTCTAAAAAAAGTAAGACCTTTATAAATTACAACTAAAACTATGCTAACAAAAGAAGACTTTAATGCTCTAACTACAGGAGAAATAGATAAAAAAGGGTTTTTTAAAATTTTAAAATCAAAATTAAGTGAGGCAAAGCTAGCTGAAATTACTTATGAATTAGAATACGAAAAACAATTACTTCAGCTTCAAGCTGAATTAGTCAACCTTCAAAAATGGGTAACCAAATACAAAAAGAGAGTTTGTGTAATATTTGAAGGGCGTGATGCTTCTGGAAAAGGGGGTTCTATTCGTAGAATGACCGAGCATCTAAATCCTCGTTCAAGAAGAGTGGTCGCACTTACCAAACCTACCGAAGTAGAACAGGGGCAATGGTATTTTAGAAGATATATAAAAGAAATGCCCAATCCAGGAGAACTCGTTTTTTTTGATAGAAGTTGGTACAACCGTGCAGTTGTAGAGCCTGTAATGGGTTTTTGTACCCAAGAACAATACGACAAATTTATGATTCAAGTTCCTGAGTTTGAACACATGCTTTATGAAGATGGTGTGATTTTAATAAAATTTTGGTTTTCGGTAAGCAAAAATGAGCAAGTTAAACGATTTGAATCTCGATTAGCAAGCCCCTTGAAGCGATGGAAATTTAGTCCCGTAGATCAAGAAGGACAAAAACGATGGGATGACTATACCTATTATAAAGACCAAATGTTTGGCAATACACACACCACATTTAGTCCTTGGATTATCGTAAAGACCAACAATAAAAAAGAAGCGAGATTAGAGAGTATTCGATATTTACTTTCTCGTTTTGATTATGAAGGTAAGGGAGATTCTGGAACCGAAATATTACCAGATCCAAATGTTGTTCAACGCTACCATAGATCCATAAAAAAGAGCAGTTATGAAGGATAATATATCAGAAAAAGACATTAAGTTATTAAATAAGAAAAAAAGCATTAAGCAGTTTTTATCTCGTGATAATGCAACAACATCAAAAGTACTAAGATATTTACGTTATGAAAATAGGCTGGTAGAATTACAGGAGGAACTCATTAAACTTCAGAAATGGGTGAAGAAAAATGACGAAAAAATTGTCCTCATTTTTGAAGGAAGAGATGCTGCAGGAAAAGGTGGAGCCATTCGTAGAGCTACAGAACATTTAAATCCTCGGGAGTTTAAAGTGGTCGCTTTACCAAAGCCTACCGATGAAGAGTTAGGGCAATGGTATTTTCAGCGTTACATCAATTTGTTGCCAATGAAAGGGAGGATGGTATTTTTTGATAGAAGCTGGTATAATAGAGCGATTGTAGAGCCTGTAAATGAGTTTTGCACTACGGAAGAATATGAAATTTTCATGAATCAGGTAAACGAATTTGAAAGAATGATTACTGAATCTGGGGTGCGTTTGATTAAACTTTATTTTTCGATTTCAAAAAGCGAACAAGAAAAACGTTTTGAGGACATTAATTCGAGTCCGATTAAGAAATGGAAGTTCAGTGCTGTTGACCAAAAAGCATTGGAACTTTGGGACGATTATACCCATTATAAAAAGGAAATGTTTTACCGGACCAACACAGAAATTGCTCCTTGGAAAGTGATAAAAGCCAATCGAAAAACAAGAGCTAGAATTGAAACCATTGAGTATATTTTGAATACTATACCGTATGATGATAAAGATTTAGAAGTGATAAAACCTGTTCATTTTGAAGATTAATTTTAGATAGTTTCTATCTTATAGTATATCGTTTTTAAAATTCCATATCTTTAATAAATTTTTAAAGATTATGGCACGAATACGTTTTTCCTTTGTTGGAATTCTGTTTCTTTTTTTCTTCGGAATTAATTCAGAATTCACCTTTTCTCAGAATTATACCCCAGAACTTTACGATGCGATGGAGTATCGTTTACTTGGTCCTTTTCGTGGCGGAAGAAGTGCAGCTGTAACAGGAGTTTCTAATAAACCCAACTTGTTTTATTTTGGAGCAACAGGAGGCGGTGTGTGGAAAACAGAAGATGGCGGAAGAGCATGGGAAAACATTTCTGATGGATTTTTTGGAGGCTCCATTGGCTCGATAGCTGTAAGTACAGACGACCCAAATGTAATGTATGTTGGAGGAGGAGAATCTACCGTTCGAGGAAATGTTTCTTCGGGATATGGCGTTTGGAAAACGGAGAATGCAGGAAAAACATGGACGCAATCTGGACTTGAAAAAAGCCGTCATATTCCTAGAATTGTAATTCATCCTAGAGACCACAATACAGTATTCGCAGCAGTTTTAGGAAATATATATAAACCTACTTCAGAAAGAGGAATTTATAAATCTACCGATGGTGGAAAAACTTGGACTAAAAAGTTATTTGTCAATGAAAATGCAGGAGCTGTGGACTTAATAATGGATCCTACCAACCCCAGGATTCTATATGCAGCAACTTGGAATATTAGAAGAACTCCTTACAGTTTAAGTAGTGGTGGTGATGGTTCTGCACTTTGGAAAAGTACTGATAGTGGCGAAACCTGGAAAGATATTTCAAAAAATGAAGGCTTTCCAGAAGGAACTTTAGGAAATATTGGAGTAACAGTTTCACCAGTAAATAATGATATTGTTTGGGCAATTGTAGAAAGTAAAGATGAAGGAGGAGTTTATAAAAGTACCGATGGGGGCGAAACTTGGAAGAATATTAATAGCGAACGAAAATTACGTCAACGAGCTTGGTATTATTCTCGTATTTATGCCGATCCACAAGATGTAAATGTAATTTATGTGCTCAATGTGAGATACCATAAAAGTATCGATGGCGGAAAAACATACAGTACTTATAATGCGCCTCATGGTGATCATCACGATTTATGGATTGCTCCAGAAAATCCTAAAAGAATGATAATGGGAGACGATGGCGGAGCTCAAATAACCTACGATGGTGGCGATACTTGGAGTACTTATCACAACCAACCAACCGCTCAGTTTTATAGAGTGACGACCGATAATTCTTTTCCGTACCGTATTTACGCAGCACAACAAGATAATTCAACTATTAGAATTACTCATAGAAATGAAGGTTGGAGTGTTGATGAAGATGATTGGGAGTCCACCGCAGGAGGTGAAAGTGCTCATATCACCATCGATCCAGAAAATAACAATATTGTTTATGGTGGAAGTTATGACGGATTTCTAACACGTTATAATCATAAAACAAATACGGTAAGAAGTGTGAGTGTATGGCCTGATAATCCGATGGGTCACGGTGCAGAAGACATGAAATATCGTTTTCAATGGAATTTCCCAATGTTCTTTTCAAAACACAATACTAAGAAATTATATACTTTTTCAAATCACGTTCACGTAACTACAAATGAAGGTCAAAGCTGGAAAGTAATCAGCCCAGATTTAACTCGAAACGATACTACAAAACTGAAATCTTCAGGAGGACCAATTACTCAAGATAATACTTCGGTAGAATATTACTGTACCATTTTTGCAGCAGCTGAATCTCCTGTTACAGAAGGGGTTTTATGGGTAGGATCTGATGATGGATTGATTCATATTTCTAGAAATGGAGGAGAATCTTGGGAAAATGTAACTCCTAAAGGAATGCCAGAATGGATGATGATTAATAGTATAGAGCCTTCTGTTTACGATGAAGGAACTTGCTATATCGCTGGAACAAAATATAAGACAGGTGACTTTGCTCCCTATTTATATAAAACGAATGACTACGGAAAAACATGGAAAAAAATCACGAATGGAATTCCGAGTGAGCATTTTACAAGAGTGCTAAGAGAAGACCCAAAAAAGAAAGGTTTTTTATATGTAGGAACTGAAACAGGATTGTATGTTTCGTATAATGATGGTGCAAATTGGGAATCACTTCAGTTAAATTTACCGATAGTCCCAATTACCGATTTAAAAGTAAAAGACAATAACTTAATCGTTGCAACTCAAGGAAGAAGCCTTTGGATATTGGATGATTTAAGCCTCTTGCATCAACTTTCCAATGTAAATTATGAAGAAAACATTCTTTTTAAACCGAAAGATACCTATCGAATGAGAGGGAACTCTAACAAAGAATCTTTGACTTCAGGAACCAATCATCCTTCGGGAGTAGTAACTTATTTTTATGTAAAAAACCCTTCAGAAAAGGAAATTAGATTAAGCTATTTAAACTCTAAAAACGACACTATAAAAACGGTAAGTACTAAGAATAAAAAAGACCATTTTAAAGTAAAAGAAGGCTCCAATATGTTTGTTTGGAATACTCGTGGGAAGTCGGCTGAAAAGTTAGACGGAATGATTTTATGGTGGGCAAGTTTAAGTGCTCCAAAAGCAGTTCCGGGGGATTATAAAGTTGTGTTGAGTGTTGATGATGAAAGTTATACTCAAGACTTTACCATCATTCCTAATCCAAATTCTGAAAGTGATCTTGTAGGAATGCAGCAACAATTTGATTTTATTACTGATATTAATTTGACGATTGATAAAGCACATACTTCCATTAAAAATATTCGAAAAATCAATTCACAATTAGCTTCTTTCCAAGAACAATATAAAAAGGATGATCGTGTAAAAGATTTGGTTGAAAAGGCTAAAAAATTGAGTGAGAATTTTGTGGAAATAGAAAAAGCATTATACCAAACTCAGAATAAAAGTGGTCAGGATCCATTAAATTTTCCTATTAAATTGACCAATAAATTAGGTCATTTAAATAGTTTAGTGGGTATGGGAGATTTCCCGCCCACGGAACAAGATATTGCTGTTAAAAATGAATTGACAGGTCAAATTAATTCAGAATTAGATAAATTTAACGCCTTGGTTTCAGAAGAGATAAAAGCCTTTAATGAAGCCTTTAACATGTTGAGTTTACAGTATTTGATTGTGGAGGATGAGAAGTAGAATTGCTTTAATTACATCACTATTTCTTTCAATTATTATTGTAATAATAATTGTAAAATTTGTTATGTCAGATTTTATCCTGTCATTAATTCCAAGTTGGAATATAACTATTAATCAAACCATTTCAATTTTTTCATTTTTAGTTGGAATAATAATTTTTTTCAACTCTAATTTTTATCTTATGTTTCAAATTAATTAAACAAATTATGGATTAAATATTGTTATATTTCCATTTCAAAATTACAAAATGAGCATTTTTAATAGATCCTTACGGTCCCGAATATTTTTATCGATGATACTTTTAGTCATAGGAGCTTCGATTCTTATTGCTTTAGTTACCATTTTACAGTATCGGGAAAATACACAAGATTATCATCGAGAACGATTAATTAGAAAGGAAACTGCCATTCGTGAAAATATAGATTACGTTTTAAAAAACACTACGTATCCTGTTGAAACAGATAAAATTCCTCTTATTTTCAGGAATAAGATATATGAAATTAAAGATATTCATAAACTTGAAATATTTTTATATGACTTAAAAGGGAAATTACTAATATCCTCAAAAGCATCTTTTGTAAAAGACTCAACTCGAGGAGAGATAAATATGGTTTCATTAAAAGGACTAAAAGGATCTAGAAACAAACATTTTGTAAAGAAATTTAAAGAAGGAGATTTTGTATATCAATCCTCATTTTCTTACATCACCGATTCGCATTTTAAGCCCATTGCAATCTTAAACCTTCCTTATTTTGAAGATGATGAGTTTTTAAATAAAGAACTTAAAGAATACCTTGGAAGACTTGGAGTAGCTTATATGTTTATGCTGCTTAGTGCAATATTATTATCTTATTTTCTTTCCAAATACATTACTCGATCACTAAATACAATCTCTGAAAAAATTAAGGAAACACGACTTGATAAACGAAACAAAAAAATATTAATTCCAGTAAAGTCGCAAGAGATCTCAACTTTAGTAAATGCCTATAATGAAATGATCGATGAACTAGAAAGTAGTGCAGCCCAACTAGCCACCAATGAGCGGGAAGCAGCTTGGCGAGAAATGGCAAAACAAGTGGCGCACGAGATTAAGAATCCCTTAACCCCTATGCGTTTAACCGTACAAAGTTTTGAGCGAAAATTTGACCCTAGTGATCCAGAAATTGTTCAGAAAATGAAGGAATACACACATAGTCTCATTCAACAAATTGATACGATGAGTTCTATTGCGTCGGCATTTTCTACCTACGCTCAGATGCCTGCACAAAAAGAAGAAACGCTTAATGTTGTAAAGATTACTAAGTTGGCTTTGGATATTTTTAATGAAAATTATATTTATTTCAACTCAGAAAAAGAAGAGGTAATTATTAATTTTGACCGAACACAACTCATTCGAGTAATTACTAATTTGGTAAAAAATAGTATTCAAGCAATTCATGAAAACCAGCCTGAAAATCCAAAAGTTGAGGTAATTATTTCTGAAGAAAACAACTTTGCAATTATCACTGTTTCAGATAATGGAATTGGAATTTCTGAAGAAAATAAAGATAAAGTATTTGAACCAAAATTTACTACAAAAACGAGCGGAATGGGCCTTGGTTTAGCCATGGTAAAAAATATTGTAGAAACTTTAAAAGGTGAAATAAGTTTTACTTCTATAGAATATGAAGGCACAATATTTACCGTTAGATTACCAATAAAATAAGCTTGATTTTTGTAGCTTTGTTAAGTGATTTATTTAGGTCTCTCCCGAGAATTCTGGAGCGATCGACCAGACAAATAAATCAATATTTATGTCTCCTCGAGCGCAGTCGAGAAGTTAATCTTTTTCACTAAATAAAAATGAACTATAACAACATCCTTTCAGTATCTAATAACGGGTTAACCACTATAACTATCAACAGACCTTCTAAATTAAATGCCTTAAATCGTGAGACTATTTACGAGTTGCACCAAGCGTTTAAAAAAGCAGATGAAGATAAAACTACCAAAGTAATTATCATTACCGGAAGCGGAGAAAAAGCTTTTGTAGCTGGAGCAGATATTAGCGAATTTGCAGATTATTCGGTTACTGAAGGAAGTGATTTAGCTTCAGAAGGGCAAGCACTTTTATTCGATTTTATTGCTAATCTTTCAACTCCTGTAATAGCAGCAGTAAATGGATTTGCCTTGGGTGGTGGATTGGAATTAGCAATGGCAGCACATTTCAGAATTGCAAGTGATAATGCAAAAATGGGATTGCCAGAAGTTTCATTAGGTGTAATTCCAGGATACGGAGGAACACAAAGACTTCCTCAATTAATTGGAAAAGGGCGTGCGATGGAAATGATTATGACCGCAGGAATGATCGATGCTCAAACCGCTCAAAATTATGGTTTGGTCAACCACATAACTTCACAAGAAGAACTTATGCCTTTAGTAGAAAAAATAGCTTCAAAAATAATGCGTAATTCTTCCGTAGCTATTGCAGCTGCAATATGCGCTATCAACGCAGGATTTGAAGCAGGTGAAAACGGATTTGAAGCGGAGGTTTCCAATTTTGGAAAATGTTTTGGTACCCCAGATTTTAAAGAAGGAACTACCGCATTTTTAGAAAAACGCCGAGCTAATTTTCCTGGAGAGTAATTTCGTTTCTTTTAATTAAACTACTTATCAAAGTAGTATATTACAACCTTTAAATAAACTTAATAATCAAAAATATTTATGAAAAAAATTATTCTATTACTTTCTGTGTTTTTTATATCCTTAACTCAAGCACAAAAAATAGGGGTTAAAAAAAGCAAATTATTTAAAGACGACAAAAAGCATACCGAGTTGCTCTTTTCTGAAGATGATGGTCATGGTGGAATTGTTGCTGTAAGGGTGTTTTATGGAGGAATTATGAAGATGCCAAAGGGGTATTATATCAATCATTTTGATAGTAATCTAAAATTAATTGGCGAAGCAGAAATTGATATAGACAAAAGCTCTCTTCAAGGAATAATGATTAAAGATGACAAGGTTCATTTGTTTGAAAGAAAAAAGGATAAAGACCTGTTTTTAGTAAATGTTTTAACAGCAGATTTAAAAACCTTAAAATTTAAAAAAAGAGAATTATTTAACCTAAGTAAAGGGGAGTTAAAAACTTATTTTATGATTGTTGTAGGCATCATCCCTATCACAAATGGATTATCACAAATGGATTATGATAGTTTTGGTGAACTAACTTTTTCAAAAAACAAAAAATTCATGGTTTTTAACTTTGATATTAAAGACAAAAACAATGAGATTCATAAAATTTTAGTTTATAACGATAATTTTGAAATGGTTTTTAAACAAGAAATGAAAATTGAAAAGAAAGATAGGCTTTTTGATTATGAAAATGTGAGTGTAGATGATAAAGATGGGTCTGTATATTTTTTAGGTAAATCATTTAAAAATGGTACCAGAAAAAAGAAAAAAGGAGGGAAAGCAAATTATTATTATGAGCTTTATAAAATTGCTAAAGAAGGGCAAAAAAACATCTCTTTTAATGTGGAAGATCACTTTGTGTCTTCTTTAATTAATATAAAAGGAGGAGATCACTTATCTTGTGTAGGAATGTATTCAGATAGAAATGACAATAGATATAAAGGGATAGTAAGGTTTAATATAAACCCTAAAGATTTATCTCTTGAAAAAAGCTCATTTCAACCCTTTACAGAACAATTTGTTTTAGATAAATATGGAAAGAAAAAGGAAAAAGAATTAAAAAACATAACCTATAAAGGTGTATTTATGATGGTAGATTCTGGCGATATTATTCTTAATGCAGAAGAGCAATACGTTACTTCATCTTATAATGCAAATACAGGAAACACTTATTACTATTATCATTATGATGATATTATATCTACAAAAATAGATGCTTCTGGAAAACTCTTGTGGGCAAGAAATATTAATAAAGCACAAGTATCCTCTAGTCCTATTTTAAATACAGAATCTTACACTTCAACATTTGTAAATGACAAAGCATATTTAATATTAAATGGAGCCGCTAATGTTAAAAAAATTAGAAATGATAGGATTCAATTTAAAGATGCAAAATCAAAAAAGAAAAATTTATATGCTATTGAAATAGGTCTTGATGGAGAATTTAAATACAAAATAATTCAAACCGACAAACAACTTGCCGTACCTATTTTTGTAAGTGATGGTGTTTTAGTTAATAATGGAGAGGAAATGATTTTTCTTGGAAGACGTAAAAAAGAGAAACAGTTATTAAAGCTAACTATACACTAATTAGCTATAATTTACCATCCCATTCTTTATAAAATTGCTCTAAAAATGCTACCATGAATTCGTGGCGTTTTTGAGCAATTTTTTTTCCAGTTTGGGTATTCATTTTATCTTTTAGTAACAATAATTTTTCGTAAAAATGATTGATGGTCGGTGCAGTGGATGTCTTATATTCTGAAGACGACATCGATAAATTTGAAGCAATTTCTGGATCGTAGAGTTTTCTGTTTTTGAATCCGCCGTAATTAAAAGCACGAGCAATCCCGATGGCACCAATGGCATCCAATCGGTCTGCATCTTGTACTACTGCTAATTCATTCGAATTAAATTTTTGAACTCTATTACCTCCTTTATAAGATATGTTTTCAATAATATTAATAACGTGAATGATAATTTCTTCTGAAACTTTTTCGGATTCTAAAAACTGCCTTGCTTTTTTGGGACCTACCGTTTCATCACCATTATGAAATTTTGAATCTGCTATATCGTGAAGTAAAGCTCCAAGAGCTACCACTAAATCGTCAACCTTTTCTGTTTTTGAAATTAACAAAGAATTTTTGTAAACTCGCTCTATATGAAACCAATCGTGCCCACCTTCAGCATTTCGTAATTCTTTTTTTACAAAAGCAATGGTCTTATTTATAAGTAGTTTATTAGTCATTTTTGTAGATACTAGATTTTATTTGCTCTTCTGTAGTATCTATTAATGCTTCAATTTCAAAATCTGAAACTTTCAGTAATGGATGTAAATCGTATTCTATTTTAACTCCCAAAGGCATTGGAAACATACCATATCGCTGTAGTTTCCAAGAATTGTTTATAGTAATTGGAACCACATAGGCTTCAGGCATTTTCTTCAGCAACAACTCCAATCCTTTACGTTGAAATCGTTTTGGTTCTCCCGTCTTACTTCTTGTTCCTTCAGGAAAAATCACGGAACTTCTTTTGTTCTCAGTAAGATAATTAGCGTATTTTAACATTGCAGTAAGTGCCTGTCTCGGGTTTTTACGCTCGATTAAAACTGCACCACCGTGACGTAAATTATAGGAAACAGAAGGAATCCCTTTTCCTAATTCAATTTTAGAAACAAACTTGGGATGAAACTTTCGTAAATGCCAAATTAAAGGAGGAATGTCCCAAAGACTTTGGTGATTTGATACAAAAATAATGGAAGCATCTTTAGGTATTTCCTTTGGAATTTTAATTTTAAAAGAAGTTCCTAAAATCCTTAAACAAGTTAGAATTAAAAAATTGAGATAATCAACACTTTTTTTGTGTGCTTGGTAACCAAATATATTAAAACAGCCCCATTGTATAGGATGCATTATTAATAAAACTAGCCCAAAGAACAAGTAAAAAATTACCGTCATTGGGTAGCTTAAAATGTGCGCAATTTGTTTCAAAGCTAAAATTAATTAGTAAATAGTTTCCATCCGAGTGCTCCCAAATAGTTGGGAGAGAACTTAAAATATTAATAAAAAAGTCTCGATTTTACTTCGACACCGCTCAGTGACCAAACTCGTCGAGACATTTTTTTAATCTAACATACCTCGTTAAAGGCATCTTTTAAATTATCTGAAATCATTTCAGCAGGACGTCCTTCAATATGATGACGCTCTAACATATGTACCAATTCACCGTCTTTAAATAAAGCAATAGAAGGAGAACTTGGTGGAAAAGGAATCATATGTGCACGAGCAGCATCAACAGCTTCACGATCAACACCAGCAAAAACAGTTACGATTTGGTCTGGTTTTTTGTCATTTTGAATAGACATTGCAGCAGCAGGACGTGCATTGGCAGCAGCACAACCGCAAACAGAGTTGACAACTACTAGTGTTGTCCCGCTTTTACTAAGTGCATTATTTACTTCTTCTGCATTAAATAATTCGGTGAAGCCAACTTTAGTTAGGTCTTCACGCATTGGTTTTACTAATTCTGGAGGATACATATTTATAGTGATTTAATTGTAACAAATTTTGGGCAAAGATAACTAATTAATAAATTACAATAATAAAAATCGAAATTCTAAAACTGTCAATTTAATTTTGAATTATGGTTTAGGTAATTAAATTATTGAAATTTCTCAGCAACTATTTATATGTATAGTTCGCTATATTTGCAAAATTAATTTTTATTTATATTTATGAGTGTTTGGAGCATTTTAATAATAGGGTATTTCTTATATCGAGTTTTTTTTAGTGGTTCTACAAAAGGAAGTAGACAAACTGTATATACTCAACAAAGGCAAAAGGTGTCAACCGATTTTGAATTAAATTTATTATCCTTAGCCTCCATTGTAATAAAATCTGATGGAATTGTTAACCAGAAAGAATTAGATTTTGTTAGACAGTATTTTGTACAAGCCTACGGAAAAGAACGAGCAAATAATACCTTTAAAATTTTTAATGAGGAAATAAAGAAAAAAGGGCTTTCTGCTGCTGAAATTTGTAATAATTTAAGAAGCGTAATGCGCTACGAATCTCGTTTACAAATACTACACTTTCTTTTTAGTATAGCCAAAGCAGATGGATTTGTAAGTGATGTTGAAGTAAGAGAAATTAATAAGATTTCAAGATTTTTGGGAATCGATTTAAGAGATTTTGAGAGTATTAAAGCAATGTTTTTTAGTAATCCAGATAGTGCTTATAAAATATTAGAAATAGACAGAAGTGCTACTACAGCAGAGATAAAAACAGCTTACCGAACGATGGTAAAAAAATACCATCCAGATAAACTACAACATATGGATGAAGTGTATCGTAATGGAGCTGAAGAAAAATTTAGAAAAGTTCAAGAATCTTACGAGAAAATTCAGCAAGAAAGAGGATTCTAGTTTTTTTGAATTCAGGTTTTCCTTTCCGAACACACTGAGTCAATCTCTTTAATTTTGCTTAATTAATATTTTAGACAAGACTAAAAATAAAATTAGTTTATATAAATTAAATAATTACCTTTGCAAAATGTTTACATTAGCAGAAGAAAATTATTTAAAAGCAATATTTCATTTAGAAAATGATAATAAGGCTGAGGTCAGCACCAATGCAATTGCTATTAAAATGAATACAAAGCCTTCTTCGGCAACGGATATGGTTCAGAAACTAGCAGAAAAAAAAGTAGTTTCATATCAAAAATACAAAGGAGCTTTTCTTACTAAAAAGGGAAAGAAGATTGCAGCCAATGTTATTCGGAAACATCGTCTTTGGGAAGTTTTTTTAGTGGAGAAATTAAATTTTCAATGGGATGAGGTTCATGATATTGCAGAACAATTGGAGCATATTAAATCGGATGAATTAATAGAAAGATTAGACAAATTTCTAGATCATCCAAATTTTGATCCCCACGGAGATCCAATTCCAGACAAAAACGGACTTATAAAACCTTCCGATAAAAAACTCCTTTCAGAATTAAAGGAAAATGAAAAAGGAATTTGTGTAGGAGTAAAAGAATCCAATTCGCAATTTTTACAATATTTAGATAAATTATCCATCAGTATTGGTACAAAAATAAAAGTGTTGAATGTTGAAGAATTCGATGGTTCTATTACCATTGAAGTTGCAGGAAAACCTTCTTTTATTTCAGAATTAAGTGCAAAAAATATTTACGTAATCAATTAATTAAATGTACGATCCAAAAATATATTTAATCATTTTTATTGTTGCTTCAGTAGTTTTATATTTAGTATTTAGGCCTATAAAAGGATGGTTTTGGATTATCAAAAACAATAATTCTCACCAAGAGAAAACCATTACAGAAGATATCTTAAAACAATTGTACCATTATGAAAACTCTGGCCGAGAGGCAACAATAATTAACCTTACCAATGCGCTGAATTTTGATAATGATTTGTTGTTGGAAGTAGTTAATAAAATGACGATTAATGAATTAATTTATTTTGAAGGAGAAGTGTTAAACCTCACTAATTCTGGCAGAGATTATTCCTTGCGAATTGTAAGAGTACATCGTTTGTGGGAAAAATATTTAGCAGAAAAAACAGGGTTTGATAAAGCCGAATGGCACGATAGGGCTGAGGTAATGGAACATCAATTAAATGAAGAAGAAACCGATTTATTAGCCACACAACTAGGAAATCCCGTATATGATCCTCA
Organism: Flavobacteriaceae bacterium; assembly: GCA_046055745.1. GTDB lineage: Bacteria > Bacteroidota > Bacteroidia > Flavobacteriales > Flavobacteriaceae > Marifrigoribacter. Next base: position 15,605 of record JASFZG010000061.1, read on the forward strand.
TGGTGATCCTATTCCTACCAATTCTGGTAAAATTGCAGAATTAAAGGGAGTTCCATTATCTACTTTGTCAGTGAATACTGTAGGGAAAATCATTCATATTGAAGATGAACCCGAAGTAATATACAAACAAATAATTGCTGAGAATATTCATATTGGATCTCAAATTAGAATTGTAAAGAACACTAAAGAACGAATCGTTTTTTATTCAGAAGGGGAAGAATTTAAACTCGCGCCCATTGTTGCTGCAAACCTAACAATAGCATTGCTAGAAAAAGATGTTCCGGTAGAAGAAAATAGAGTTAGACTTTCCAGCTTATTAGAAGGAGAAGCCGCTACTATTGTAGGGATTTCAAAAGAAAGTAGAGGAGAAAGTAGAAGAAGATTATTAGATTTAGGTTTTGTAAGGGGATCACAAATTAGTATAGATTTAATGAGCCCTTTAAGAAATCCAACTGCTTATTTAATAAAAGGAACATCGATTGCCTTACGAAAAGAACAGGCTTTAAAAATCTTAATTAAGAAAAACGATGAGCAATAAAGTAAAAAGTGCTTGTGATACTTGCCCGCAATTTAATTCGGAAGGCTTAAAAAAATTAGGAGTCCATACAGAAAATTTCGATTATGTAATTGCCCTTGCTGGAAATCCAAATACGGGAAAAAGCACCGTGTTTAATTCACTTACAGGATTGCGTCAACATACAGGAAATTGGCCAGGAAAAACAGTTACCAGAGCTGAAGGAGCGTTTGAATATGACAAAAATAAATTCAAATTAGTAGATTTACCAGGGACCTATTCTTTACTTTCTACATCTCAAGATGAAGAAGTAGCACGTAATTTTATTCTTTTTGGAAAGCCAGATGTAACTATAATTGTTGTGGATGCTAGTAGGTTAGAACGTAATTTGAATTTAGTTTTACAGATTCTTGAAATAACCGATAAAGCAGTTTTATGTCTCAACTTGATGGATGAAGCAAAACGTAACAATATTGAAATTGATGAGAGAACACTTTCACGTGATTTAGGAATACCAGTAGTACCAACTAGTGCGAGGTTTAATAAAGGAATCCCAGAATTGATTCAGACTATTAATGAAGTAGCTTCAGGTAAAATAATATGTAAACCTCATCGAATTAAAAATGTGAATAAGAACATAGATGATGCTGTAAAAAAATTGAGTGTTAAAATAGAAAAAGAATTTCCAAACATACCAAATAGCAGATGGATTGCTTTTAGATTATTGGAAGGAGATATGCATATTATGAATGCATTAAGAACAGGAGAGTTTGTTTAAGTAAGAATTATGACCCAAAAAAATGCAATAGAAGAAATAATAAATTTATCGAAAGATTTGCGTTGGCAAATCGGAGATGACTTTCATGATAATTTAGCTGAAGGGATTTATGCAGATGCCTCGGAAATTGCGGGAGCTTCAGTCTCTTCAAATTCCAAAAAGAAACGCTTCCGTTTAGATTCAAAAATAGATAAAATTGTGACCAGTAAAACATGGGGATTTCCAATCATGTTTTTAATTTTAGCAGTGATATTGTGGTTGACTATAGAAGGAGCAAATTACCCTTCAGCAATGTTGGCAGAATTATTATTAGATACATTTCATCCCATTTTAAAAGGCTTTGCATCTAGTATTGGAATGCCTTGGTGGTTGGATGGGTTTTTAATAGATGGAGTTTATTTAGCAGTAGCTTGGGTGATTGCAGTAATGTTACCACCTATGGCAATATTCTTTCCAATGTTTACTCTTTTAGAAGATTTTGGATATTTACCAAGAGTGGCTTTTAATATGGATTATCTATTCAAAAAATCGGGTGCTCACGGAAAGCAAGCATTAACTATGAGTATGGGGTTTGGTTGTAATGCTGCTGGAGTAGTAGCAACTAGGATTATCGATAGCCCAAGAGAACGTTTAATAGCTATCATTACCAATAATTTTTCATTATGTAATGGTCGTTGGCCTACACAAATATTGATTGCAACCATTTTTATTGGAGCTGTAGTGCCTGCATCTTTTTCGGGATTAGCATCCCTTTCTGCAGTTATTGGCATCGCAATTTTAGGAATATTCTTTATGTTTTTTGTGTCTTGGGCATTGACGAAAACTGTTTTAAAAGGAGAAGTATCTACCTTTAATTTAGAACTTCCACCTTATCGTCCTCCTAGATTTTGGAAGACTATTTACACCTCTTTAATTGATAGAACAATCATCGTTTTATGGAGAGCTATATTATTTGCGGCTCCAGCTGGAGCAGTAATATGGATAATTTGTAATATTCATATTGGAGATTTAAGTATTGCTGCCTGGACTATAAACTCACTAGATGGATTTGGCTTTTTATTAGGACTTAACGGCGTTATTTTGTTGGCATATATTGTTGCAATTCCAGCAAATGAAATTGTGATCCCGACCATCTTAATGTTAACTGTTTTGGCCACAGGAATTCCTGGAGGTGAAGGTGCTGGAATAATGTTTGAACTGGATTCTGTAACCGATACCGCGAGTATATTAAAGGAAGGAGGCTGGACATTACTTACTGCAATAAATTTAATGTTATTTAGTTTGTTACATAACCCCTGTAGTACGACTATTTATACTATTTATAAGGAAACTAAAAGTGTAAAATGGACTGTCGTGGCTTCTGTAATACCCGTAATTATGGGGTTTGTGATTACTTTTTTAGTGGCTCAAATTTGGAGAATTGTATTTTAATATAAAAATAAATTTGAACAGTTATTTCTGTATCTTTACTTAAATAAGAAATCCATGAAAAATATAATTAAAATACTTTTTATGTGTTTTGCTTTGGTTGGTTATTCTCAAGGAGAACCTTCTGTTGTTCCCAAAATTACCATAAAAATAGCCTTAGGTGAAACCATTACTATTGAACATAATCAAGTAAAATTTGTAAAAGTTCTAGAAGATTCTCGTTGCCCAAAAGGAGTAACTTGTATTTGGGCTGGAAGAGCAAAAGTTCTTGTGGAGATTAATGAAGAAGGAAAAGAATTGATTCAAAAAGAATTGATTTTTGGGCAAGTAAATCAGGGAGAATCAAAAGACTTAACATTATTTACTTCTGAAGGGAATATTGTAAAAGGCTATGCTTTGAAACCTTATCCTTCAAGTGAAGTTTCATCGGATGAGAGAGAATATATCTTGCTTATAATAGAAGAAAAACAGTAATATGAGTAAAAATAAACTGCTTTACGGAAGTGTATTTATCTTATTATACTTAATAACTCTTCAGTTAATTTATTTTTTTAAAATTGATTATGTATTTATTGGAGTTATAGTTGAACTTATTACAATTCCTGTATTAATTGCAATTCCGATTTTACTATTTTTATCTTTGAAGAATTGGAAAAAGGAAAGTTGGAATAAGTGTTCTTCTAATATGTTTTCTAGTATAACGTTAGTTATTTCAATACTAATTATTCTATTGAGTAGTTAATTAATCAATGACAGCCACAATC
>JASFZG010000062.1:0-12469 GCA_046055745.1 Flavobacteriaceae bacterium
CCACCTGCTCCAATTTTGGTCATTACCACTTCCAAAGCAGAAACACCTTCTTTTTTATGAATATCTACTGGAATACCACGACCGTTATCTTTTACTGAAACGGAATTGTCTTCGTTAATAATTACATCGATGACATCACAATGACCGCCCATTGCTTCATCGATGGAGTTATCTACTACTTCATACACCAAATGGTGTAACCCACGCACTCCAACATCACCAATATACATCGAGGGACGCATACGTACATGCTCCATTCCTTCTAACGCCTGGATACTATCGGCACCGTAACTGCCTTTTTTTTGTTCTTCGCTCATATAGCTGTTATTAATTTTATATTTTATTGCTAAAAAGTGACGAACTCATCACTTTCAATCTTCTCAAATATACAATTTATCCTATTTTATTTACTACATTTTAATAACCGAAAAGTGTAATTTATCAATAATTGTTAATTACTTTAAAGTTGCTTAAATCATCTTTAAATTACTTTAAAAGGAATATTGAAAGTATTTAAATTTCAGTAGAATTAAAATATTTAAAAAGCTTCTTAGAAGTCAAATTATGACTCCGAAAATCTATTCGTTTTAGTAGTTATTATTCAATTTTCTTCTAAAAAAGGAATATTTGTAAAGGTTTGTTTTTTTATCGAACTAAGATTTCACAAACATCATTTCAATTTTAACAAAACATTTCAAAAATTCTATTTCCTGAAAACTACTTTTAACAATTAACAAAAAACTAAAAACAATGAAAAAAATTACAACTATCGCAACAATCATATTTGCTTTTTTAATGGTACCCTCTACCAGTATAACTGCTCAAGAATTTAGCGATTTAAACAAAAGTCCGATGGACATTGCGTCTTACCCTTCTAGTTACAAAGAAGCTAACAAACAAATGAAAATTATTTACAGTCGTCCTCAACTTAAAGGAAGGTCTTTAGAAAAATTAGCTCCCAACGGAAAAGTTTGGAGAACAGGCGCAAACGAAGCTACCGAATTAGTTTTATACACTGACTATACTTTAGGAGGAAAACCATTAAAAGCTGGTACTTATACAATGGCAACTATTCCAGGAGACAAAGAGTGGACGATAATCATCAATTCAGATTTAAACACCTGGGGATCTTACTATTACAAAGAAAACAAAGATGTTGCTAGAATTAAAGTTCCAGTAAAAATGGTTGGGGAATCTTTAGAAGCATTCTCTATTGCTTTAGTAGATGATGGAAACAAAGGTGTTACAATGCATTTAGGCTGGGACAAAGTTCGCGTAGCAGTTCCTTTTGTAAAGGCTAACTACTAAACAAGTTTGGTTGTTTCGACTCCGCTCAGCAATCAAGAAATAAATTACAAATTTTAAAATCCAAATTCCAAAAGAACTCTCTTTGGAATTTGGATTTTTTTATTTTTGGGTATTTACGGAATATTCAAATATTTATGGGTTTGTAAAGAAACCTTCCACTTAGGGTTTTTCATTACATAATCTACCATTAACGGAATTACTTTATCACGTTTACTCCATTCGGGCTGTAAGTATAAAATACAATCCTTATTCACTTTTGCAGCTTGTTCTTCAGCAAACTTGAAATCCGATTTATTATAAATAATCATTTTCAGCTCATCGGCTACCTGATAAATTTCTTCTTTCGGAAGTTTTATTTTCTTTGGAGATAGGCAAATCCAATCCCAATTTCCAGACAAATTATAAGCACCTGAAGTTTCTATATGAACCTGCATTCCTTTTTTATGAAACAAGGAAGTTAAAGGATTCATATTCCAAGTAAGTGGTTCTCCTCCTGTTACCACCACGGTTTTAGAGTAGCTTGAAGCATTATCTGCAATGGTTTCTGTTTTTGTTGGTGGATGTAAATCTGCATTCCAACTTTCCTTCACATCACACCAATGACAACCTACATCACAACCACCTATTCTTACAAAATAAGCTGCTGTTCCTTTATGGAACCCTTCTCCTTGTATGGTATAAAATTCTTCCATTAACGGAAGCATCTCTCCTTTTGCTACTAATTTTTTTATTTCTTCTTGCATCGTGGCAAAGGTAGAAATTTAGCAACGAGATAAAACAGAACTTTATATAATTATTGCTTCACAATTTTTTTTACTATATAACCTTGATCTGTAATTATTTTTACAACTAATAAACCTTTGGACAGATTTGCCACTGTAAACTCCTTAACATTACCGTTTTTTTCTAAAACCAACCTACCCAATATATCGTAAACTTGTATGGCATTAATTATAAAATTACTCTCTATAAAAACTTTATTTACAGTAGGATTAGGACTAAGTTTAATGGTTTGTAATTGGTTATCTTTAACTTCTAAAATAGTAAAATTCTCATACCAAGCTACTATATGGTTATTTTGTGATGCTGCTATTACATCCATATCACCATCACCATCTAGGTCTGCTGCAAAAACATCCCTGCCTTGATCTATATTTTCTTGGTCTATTAGCTGTTGTGATCCAAAATTACCTTGACCATCTATGTTCTCATACCAAGCAATTTTATTATCCACGGCAGAGGCAGACAATACATCTATATCACCATCGTTATCTAAGTCTGCAGCATGTACAGAAAAAGCACCATCTGTTAAGGTACTAATAATTTGCTCTGCTGCAAAAGTACCTAAACCATCAAGATTTTCATGCCAGGATATTTTATTTGAATATGATGCCGACAACACATCCATATCACCATCATTATCAATATCTATAACATATACAGATGTAACCCCATTAACGGTATTCGATATTATTTGCTCTGCACCAAAATCACCAAACCCATAATTTTCAAACCAAATAACGGTATCGTCTGTTTTAGATGCCGAAACAACATCATTATCACCATCGTTATCTATATCTCCAGCATATACTGTACTTACACTAAGTGCACTTGTGGTAATTATTTGCTGTACACCAAAGGTTCCTAATCCATCTAAATTTTCATACCAGGCTACTTTATTGTCAAAAACTGATGCAGATAAAACATCTATATCACCATCATTGTCTAGATCTGCAGCATGAACAGCAACTGCACCTATAGCATTATCGCTAATAATTTTTGCAGCACTAAAACTCCCAAGTCCATCTAAATTTTCTAACCAATATACACGATTTACATTGTTAAAAGATGTAGTAAGCACATCAATATCTCCATCACTATCAATATCAATAGCAAAAATAGAACGTGGACTATCCACTGTGTTTGTAATTAACTGTTGCTCTCCAAATGTTCCCAAACCATCTAAGTTTTCATTCCAAAAAATTTTATCATCAACAAAAGAAGCCGTAAGCACGTCTATATCGCCATCGCCATCTATATCTGCCGCATAAATAGCTCTAGGAGCTACCCCCTCTGTGCTAATAATTTGTTGGCCGCCAAATTGAGCATAAGTATCAGTAATAAATAATATTAGTATAAATATTAGTACTTTATGTTTACATTTCATTCGTATTTTTTTTTATAAAAAAAACACCTTCTTTTATTTTAAAAACGACTATAAGAGAAGGTGTTAAATTACTAATTATTTTCTTTAATTATTAATTGTTCTTCTGTTTCACCATCTTCAAATTGCTCAATAATATTATACAAACCAGGCTGTAAGTTATTAATTAAATTTTCATTATTAATACTTAAAGAGTCTTGCTGTGTAATGGTAACATTGGCATTTAGCACATTATCATTAAACTTTATAACCGTACCGCCAATAGGTGCTTTGTTATTATTATCGTAACAACGTCTAGGTTGTGGGTCGTTTACTTGTAGTATATTAATTGCTCTATGGTTAGGATGTGTTATTATACTATAGTCGGTTTCGTTTGCACTAATAGTACTTTGCGACAATCCTGTTGTTGTAAAATTAGTATCCTCATAATCTGTTGGTATATCACAATTACAGTCACAATCTACAAAAACATAATCAAAACCTGGCTGAAATAAAGGGGGATTTAAATTTCCATCCTCATCTACAGGTAAGGCTCCTCCCTCATAATACTCCCCTTTATAAGGTTCGTATAATGAAGCTATACCATTAAGTCCATTAGTATTTACAGCCGCTGCTAATTGGTTTTCTGGACATGTTAGGGTAACCGCCTCACGCATTCGTATTCCTTGACCTAATGAAAAAGTATCTTTACAACCTTGAGAGTTGTATGTCATAATATTCCTAATATCTTCACTGTTGATTAAATAATCATCATCCTCACAATCTTTTCCAATACCAATATATTCACAAAATTCTTCATTTATATCATCATAAGACACCCAAGGATCTACCCAATAATTCGTCCCAAATATTGGTACCGCTGCAGTATCTGTAACATAGTCTCCAGCAGCATCTGCATTGTAATCTGGATTTGAGCTATCCCGAGTTACACGCTCACAGTTTGGAGTCCAAAAACCCCAAAATGTATGATGTAAACCTAGACAATGACCAATTTCATGAAAAAGCGTAGTTCCATTACTGTTTACAGATGACATAAAAGAACCTTTATTTATAACAGTTATAGGCTCATATAAACGCTTAACTAGGCCTCCACCTTCCATATTGTATTTAATATAAATATTAAAAGTGTTTGGTTTTACCCATTGGGGAACTAAGGGTTCATTTGTTACAGCATCATAAAGGTCATGTCTCGATTGAATAGCGTATAAAGTAGAATTATTAATAATATCAAAACCGTGATATTTAAAAAATATTTTATATTGATTAAATTTAATATTAAGTTGTGCAACAGCAGCTAAAGCTTCATCTTCTGAAATTGCGGTATCTGAACCTTGCCCCCCTCCTGTGTCATCACGAATTTCCCAAATAAAAACATTAAATACAACTGGGCTAAAATTATCTAAATAATTTGGATCTACAGAATGTGTAAACTCTTGCTCACAAACACCTAAAGATTCTTCAATAATTTTACAATTTTGCAACCCTTCTTGAGAAAAAGAAGACTGTACTATTATTAGTAAAATAGTAATTAAAAATATTTTTTTTGCTTTCATAAAATTTTGTTTTAAATTAATAATTCTAACTGGGGAGTTAAAAACAATTATTTTATGAGCTCGAATAATACGTATTGTGAAAATTGTCCTACAAATGAAAAAAAAAAAAAAAAATGAATTTGCAAAATATTTTGCATGTTTTTTTTTCTAAAATAGATTATAAAAATATTTTAGTACCATAAAGACAATCACTATTTTTAACAAAATTTACAAAATGGCAGACAAACAAGCTTTTTTCGATTATATCACTGAAGGAAATAAAACCAAAGGCGAATTTATAACCCTCGGTGCTGCTATGCTTGAAGGCGAAACCATCACCGATGCTTTTGTGAAAATCCCTTTAAAAACGCTGAACCGTCACGGATTAATTGCAGGTGCCACAGGAACTGGAAAAACTAAAACGCTTCAGATCTTGGCTGAAAACCTTTCAGAAAAAGGAATCCCTGTACTTCTAATGGATATGAAAGGAGATTTAAGCGGAATTGCGCAACCAAGCCCTGGGCATCCTAAAATTGATGAACGTCACGAAAAAATTGGTATCCCCTTTGAAGCTAAAAAGTTTCCTGTAGAAATATTATCACTTTCCAAACAAGGTGGTGTTCGACTAAGAGCAACTGTTAGTGAGTTTGGCCCTGTGTTACTTTCAAGAATATTAGATGTTTCTGAAACACAAGGAGGAATTATATCCGTACTATTCAAATACTGTGATGACAACAAACTTCCTCTTTTAGATTTAAAAGATTTTAAAAAAGTATTGCAATATTCGACCAATGAAGGTAAAAAAGAATTAGCCGAAGAATACGGTCGTATTTCCTCTTCATCTACTGGAGCAATTTTACGAAAAGTGGTTGCTCTAGAACAACAAGGAGGCGATTTGTTTTTTGGAGAAAAATCGTTTGACACTGACGATTTATTAAGAATAAACAAAAACGGAATGGGTTACATCAATATTGTTCGTTTAACAGACATTCAAGACAGACCTCAGCTTTTTTCTACCTTTATGTTATCGTTATTGGCCGAAATTTATTCCACGTTCCCAGAACAAGGCGATAGCGGAAGACCAGAATTAGTGATATTTATAGACGAAGCCCATTTAATTTTTAATGAAGCAAGTAAAGCTCTTTTAAACCAAATAGAAAGTATTGTAAAATTGATCCGCTCTAAAGGTGTCGGGCTTTATTTTGTTACTCAAAACCCAACTGATGTTCCAGATGCGGTATTGAGTCAGTTGGGGTTAAAAATTCAACACGCCTTACGTGCTTTTACGGCAAAAGATAGAAAGGCTATTAAATTAACGGCAGAGAATTATCCGCTTTCAGATTATTATGACACGGCAGAAATTCTGACCAAACTTGGAATTGGTGAAGCATTAGTAACCGCTTTAAACGAAAAAGGAATTCCAACTCCATTGGCAGCAACCATGCTTCGAGCACCTATGAGTAGAATGGACATTTTGGAAGATGACGAATTAAAGAATTTGTTGGATGAATCTAAATTAATTCCGAAGTACAACCAAGAAATAGATCGCGAGAGCGCCTACGAATTACTAAATCGTAAAATAGAAATCGCCGAGCAAGAAGAAACTAAAGAAAAAGCAAGAAAAGAAACGGAAGCGATAGAACGCAGAGATTCGTCACGTAGAAGTTCTTCGCGAAGAACCACAACACGAAAAACCAAAAGAAAATCTACCAGAATGAATCCATTTATTAAAGTATTGACAAGTGCAACCGTTATTCGTGGGGTTTTGGGTATTTTAGGAAAAATGATTAAGTGACACTTCGACTACGCTCAATGACCGGTATTCAGTCAGCAATTTGTTAAATAATTATATTATAATAATAAGCTTATTAATTTTCAATTTTAGTAATTTTGGCTTCCATTAAAACAAAAACACCAATGATTAAAAAAATAGTATTTATCGTATTATCAACATTTCTATTCGTTCAATGTGCAGAAGAAAAAGACCCTTATTTAATTTCAAACAAAGCTGTTGGAAATCTAACTTTAGGAATGAAAATTAAGCAAGTAGATTCTATTTTTGCAAACGATTCTATTGTGAGGTTAAACTCTAGACAAGATGAATTTTCTACACAAGGTGAAGTTGAAATTTACGAAAAAGGTGGAAATAAACTTATGCTAATCTCTCCAAGAGGAGACAATAATCCTGATGCATTAATTGCAAATTTTCAGTTTTTTGACAATCGTTATAAAACAGATAAAGGGTTAAATTTAGGAAGCACCTTTAAATTTATAAAAGATAATTACGAAATTACAAATATCGAAACTACCATAAGCACGATAGTTATTTTCCTAAAAGACAGTGATTTATTTATCAATATTGACAAAAAAGAACTACCTGAAAATTTACGATATAATCCAAATTTTGTAATAGAAGCAGTAAATATTCCAGACACAGCTAAAATTAAATACCTCATGATGTCTTGGGATATTAATGACTTAGAATTAAAAGAAAAATAAGTAGAGAGCCCACATAAATAAAAAAAACCTTCAGAAATGAAGGTTTTTTTTATTTATAAACTTTTTACAATAACAACTTATAAAACTATATTTCATTTTTTTCTCTATTTTTACAAGAACTAACATTCTTTAAAATCCAGATTAATGCTAACCAAGGAAGAAAAAAACGAATATCGCGAACACTTATTTAGACATTTAGACGGAATTTCAGTTGCACCTATCGCTTATTTTTTAAAGAAAAAAGGAGTATTAGATTTCATTCTAACAAAAGATCAATTTCTACTTTCTGAAATCTCTGTAAAATTTAAAGCCAATGAAGGATACCTTAATGTAGGACTTAGAATGTTGGCCTCACAAGGTTGGTTAGATTACCAAGTTGATAACGTTAAAGACACAGTAACTATTTCAAAAAACGAAAAAAGTGACATTGCTTTTAAGCTGATTGATTTGTATCAAGATGTGGTTCATTTTATGAAAGTTTCGGAAGAATTTCACCCTAGAAGTTTAGACAGGGAACAATTTTCTATTCTGAATCGGATTTTTATTAATTATAAAAACAAGAAATACGATCCAACTGCAACAGAAGGTTTAGCATTAGAGATTCAGCAACAAATCACCAGACATATTGAAGGAGTTTTAGTTGGTCCTATAACTGTGTTTTTAGGTATGGACGGAATGTTTCATAAATATTTCATGGAAGCTTCTTTTAGTGCAGAAGAATTTCATGAAGATCCAGAAAGTTTCTGTAAAATATTAGATTTTCTTCATTATTTAGGTTGGTTTACTAAGAGTAACGATCATTTTAAATTTACAAAAAAAGGTTTCTTTTTTGCTAGAAGAGCTTCAGCTTATGGTGTAACGGTTTCGTATATTCCAACGTTTAGACGTGCCGAAGAATTGATGTTCGGAAATGCTAATTTACTAAGAAGTTCCATTCCTAATTCCGTAGAAATTCATGTAGATCGTGAGATGAATGTTTGGGGTTCTGGAGGTGCACATTCGGCGTATTTCAAAAAAATAGATGAAATCATTATCGCATTGTTCAATAAACCTATTGAAGAGCAACCCAAAGGGATTTTAGATATGGGCTGTGGAAATGGAGCATTCTTAATTCATTTATTTGAAGTGATAGAACAGCGTACCAAAAGAGGCGCAATGTTAGAAGAATATCCTTTGTTTTTGGTTGGTGTAGATTATAACAAAGCAGCTTTAAAAGTGACTCGAGCCAATTTGGTAAAAGCAGATATTTGGGCAAAAGTAATTTGGGGAGATATTGGTGATCCAAAAAAATTACAAGAAGACATATTAGAAAATTACGATATAAAACTAAGTGATTTGTTAAACGTTCGTACTTTTTTAGACCATAACCGCCCTTGGTCGCAACCTACAGAAATTGAAACAGAAAGAACTAGTAATTCTACTGGAGCTTATGCTTGTTGTGGCAGAAGATTAAACAACTCTGTAGTAGAACAAAACTTGAAAGAACACTTTGAAAAATGGTCGCCTTATATCAAGAAATTCGGATTATTATTGATTGAATTACATACCATCAATCCTTCAATAACGGCTTCAAATTTAGGTTTAACTGCAGCGACTGCTTATGATGCTACTCATGGTTTTTCAGATCAGTTTATTTTGGAATTGGAAGTCTTTCAGAAAGTAATAAAAGAATTAGGAATTAAAACTGATGAAAAGCATTTTTCAAAATTCCCAAACAACGAACTTGCCACAGTTAGTATCAATTATTTAATAGGTTAATATGAATATTTTTTGTTGGTATTTTAGGCTAGTACACCTTTCCTTTTCCAAATAATAGGCTAAGCATTGCGCTCTCTAGCCAATAAGGTGTTTTTAAGTAACATCGCAATAGTCATTGGGCCAACACCGCCTGGAACTGGTGTAATAAACGAAGCCTTTTCACTTACCTCAGCAAAAGCAACATCACCTTTTATAGCGTATCCTCGTTTTTTTGAAGCATCTGGCACACGGCTAATTCCAACATCTACAATCACCACACCATCTTTTACCATAGCTGCTTTTAAAAATTCTGGAACTCCTAAAGCTACAATGATAATATCTGCTTGTTTGGTAATTTCTGAAAGGTTTTTGGTATGAGAATGTGTTAGCGTAACGGTACTATTTCCAGCAGGTCCTTTTTGGCTCATTAAAATACTCATAGGTCGTCCAACAATATGACTTCTTCCGATAACTACAGTATGTTTTCCTTTGGTTTCCACTTGATGGCGTTCTAATAATTGAAGAATTCCGAATGGAGTCGCAGGAATAAAACTTTCCATATCTAAAGCCATTTTTCCAAAGTTTTCTGGATGAAACCCATCCACATCTTTATTTGGATTTACTGCCATTAAAACTTTCTGTTCATCAATATGTTTTGGCAAAGGCAACTGAACGATAAATCCGTCGATATCATCATTTTCATTCAATCCTTTAATGGTATTTAATAATTCTTCTTCTGAAGTAGTATCTGGCAATTCCACCAAAGTAGAATCGAAACCTACAAACTCACAAGCACGAACTTTGGAGCCTACATAGGTTAAACTTGCACCATCACTTCCTACTAAAACGGCAGCCAAATGTGGTACTTTTTCACCACGTTCTTTCATTGCGGTTACCGCAACTTTTATTTCATCTTTAATATCGCTGGATGTTTTTTTTCCGTCTAGAAGTACCATTTATTCCTTATTTATATTGTTATTATTTATTTCTGCCTACTGAAGACTACTTACTGACAACTGAAGACTGAACTATCTCATTCCCTTCATCGCTTGCATCATCTTACGGCCTCCGCCACCTTGCATCATCTTCATCATTTTACTCATTTGATCGAATTGCTTCATCAACTGATTTACTTCTTGTACCGAAGTTCCACTTCCTTTACCAATTCGTTTTTTACGACTTGCATTGATAAGAGCTGGATGACTTCTTTCTTCAGGAGTCATGGAATGTATAATCGCTTCAATACCTTTAAAAGCATCGTCGTCTATATCTACATCTTTCATTGCCTTGCTTGCTCCAGGGATCATTCCGACAAGGTCTTTCATATTCCCCATTTTCTTTACTTGCTGAATTTGTTTCAGAAAGTCATCAAATCCAAATTGATTTTTTGCAATTTTCTTCTGAAGTTTTCTTGCTTCCTCTTCATCAAATTGTTCTTGGGCTCTTTCCACTAAGGAAACCACATCACCCATTCCCAAAATACGATCTGCCATACGAGAAGGATGGAATACATCGATCGCTTCCATTTTCTCACCCGTACCAATAAATTTGATTGGTTTGTTAACAACACTTTTAATCGATATTGCCGCACCACCACGAGTATCACCATCTAATTTTGTTAAAATAACACCGTCAAAGTTAAGGCGATCGTTGAATGTTTTAGCAGTATTCACCGCATCTTGACCTGTCATAGAATCCACTACAAATAGTGTTTCTTCTGGCTTGATGGCTTTGTGAATGTTTTCGATTTCGGTCATCATCGCTTCATCTACCGCCAAACGACCAGCGGTATCGACAATCACTACATTAAACCCGTTTTGTTTTGCATAAGCAAGCGCGTTTTGTGCAATTTCTACCGGATTGTTATTTCCTACATCGCTAAAAACTTCCACTCCTATTTGTCCACCAACCACTTGTAATTGATCAATTGCAGCAGGACGATATACATCACAGGCTACTAATAATGGATTTTTAGATTTTTTAGTTTTTAGATAATTCGCTAATTTTCCTGAAAAAGTAGTTTTACCAGAACCTTGTAAACCCGACATTAAAATTACTGAAGGATTTCCGCTTAAATTAATACCAGCCGTATCACCACCCATTAACTGAGTCAGCTCATCTTTTACCAATTTTACCATTAATTGTCCAGGTTGCAACGACGTAAGTACGTTTTGACCCATTGCATTTTCTTTTACACGATTGGTAAAATCTTTCGCAATTTTAAAGTTCACATCGGCATCTAAAAGAGCACGACGAACTTCTTTTAAAGTCTCTGCAACATTAACCTCAGTAATACTTCCTTGCCCTTTTAAAATGTGGAGGGCTTTATCTAATTTTTCGCTTAAATTATCGAACATATTCTTAAACTATATTTTGTAAAACTTTCATTTTTGAAAGTAGGTTTGCAAAGATAACAATTGCCTTAGGAGTAGCAAAGTATTTTTTTAAGACAAGTACAGATTTGTATGGACTGTTAAAATTAATTGTATATTATGCTTCATTTGTAATATATGATTACAATAGTATCTATATAATCATAAGCCTTCATTATGACCAACAACTAGCCAATGATAAAATTCTTTAGAAAAATACGTTACGACCTTATGGAGAAAAATAAAACTGAAAAGTATTTTAAATATGCAATTGGTGAAATTATACTAGTAGTTATTGGAATTCTAATTGCTCTTTCTATTAATAGTTGGAATGAAAGTAGGAAAAATCTAGCAAAAAAAGAAATACTTCTTAAAGCCCTAAAAATAGAATTCACCAACAATCTTAAACAGTTGGATACCGTGCTTTATTATGATGGCATAGTACTTAAAAATATTCGAAGGTTTATAAAACTAGATCCAGATAATTCAGTTGCAATGACTAATGATTCTATGCCATATTGGTTTCAAAATTCATCATTTAGATGGACTTTCAATCCGCTTAACGGAGCATTGAGGTCAGGTATTTCATCAGGTGAAATTCATTTAATAAAAAACGATTCACTTGAAAATTTACTTTTTGGTTGGCAGGACTTTGTTTCTGATGCGAAAGAAGGGGAAGTTCGGACAATTGCTGCACTAGTAGCTTCAAAATCTATTACTGAAAGGTATATTAGAAATATAGATTATCGAAATAGCCATCTACCTGAACTTGGCAAAAGTAGATTTCTGTCAGATTACCAATCATTATTTAGAGACCCATTATTCGAAGACTATTTAACAGAACGTTATTTGTCTAT
>JASFZG010000063.1:0-8129 GCA_046055745.1 Flavobacteriaceae bacterium
GTTTTGGTAGTGAATTGCTCCAATGCTTTCATTCCAAGTAAAGAATTTCCTTTTTTGTTTAACCCAGGAGACCAAGTGGCAATCACAAAATTATTAGGTAATAAAGCTACAATTCCGCCACCAACACCACTCTTTCCCGGAAGTCCAACGGTAAACGCAAATTCACCTGCTTCATCGTAAAAACCACAGGTGAGCATTAAAGCGTTAATTCTTTTTACTTGACTTAAGGTAAGATGTGTTTTTTCTTGTAGACATTTTCCTCTATTGGAAAATAAATAAAAAACCTTGGTAATTTGCTCACAATTTAATTCGATAGAACATTGATGAAAATAGAAATCTAAAACCACTTCTACATCATTATTCAAGTTTCTATATGATTTAAGCATATTAGCAATTGCATAATTTTTAAAACCTTTTTCTTTTTCTGAAGCAGCTACTTTATAATTATAATCGATAGTTGGATCGTTTGCCAAACTTCGAATATACTTGATAAAATCTTCTTTAGGGTTTTCTAATTTTGAAACTAAAATATCCGCAATTACAATAGCTCCCGAATTGATTAACGGGTTTCTAGGAATTCCGTTTTCTTGTTCTAAAAGAGATAAAAAATTAAAAGGATTTCCTGAGGGCTCTACATCAACTCGGTTCCAAACATTGCAATCAATTAATTGTAATGCTTTAGATAAGGATAAAACTTTAGAGATACTTTGTATTGAAAATGGTTTATCCCAATCTCCAACACTGTAATTTTCTCCATTTATTTGATTCAAATATATCCCAAAATTATCAGCTTTAATAGTTGCTAATTCTGGGATATAGGAAGCTACTTCGCCTTTATTTAAAGTATTATTAGCTACTAATTGAATCTCATTTAATATAGACTGGTAATCTATCATTTTATCCTTTGTAAAAAGGAAGTTTTACGATAGTTGCTGGTACTGCTTTTTTACGAATTTGGATATTGATTTGAGTTCCAACTTTTTTAAATTCGGTAGTTACATAACCCATTCCAATTCCTGTTCCTAAGGAAGGAGACATGGTTCCACTGGTTACAATCCCAATGTTATTTCCATTATCGTCCACTATTTCGTAATCATGACGTGGAATTCCTCTTTCGTTTAATTCGAATGCAATTAAACGTCTTGAAGTTCCTTCTTCTTTTTGTTGTTTTAAGGCTTCAGAATTGGTGAAATCTTTGGTGAATTTTGTAATCCATCCCAATCCTGCTTCAATAGGAGAAGTAGTATCGTTGATATCATTTCCGTAAAGGCAATAGCCCATTTCTAAACGTAAGGTGTCTCTTGCTGCTAATCCGATTGGTTTTATTCCGAAGGCATCACCTGCTTCAAAAACTTTATCCCAAACTTGTGCTACTTCGCTATTTTTACAATAAATCTCGAAACCACCACTTCCAGTATATCCAGTTGCACTAATGATTACGTTTTCGATTCCTGCAAAATCTGCTACATTAAAATGATAGAATTTAATTTCAGATAAATCTACTGAAGTAAGAGATTGCATAGCTTCCACGGCTTTTGGTCCTTGAATAGCAAGTAGCGAATAATCTTCAGAAAGGTTTCGCATTTCAGCATTCATAGAATTCTGACTATTAATCCAGTTCCAGTCTTTTTCAATATTAGAAGCATTTACTACCAGCAACCATTTTTCAGCATTAAATCGATAAACGATTAAATCATCTACAATTCCGCCAGTAGCATTAGGAAAACAACTGTATTGCGCTTGATTGTCCACAATTTTGGAAGCATCATTACTAGTTACTTTTTGGATTAAATCCAGGGCATTAGGGCCTGTAATTAAAAACTCACCCATATGAGAAACATCAAAAACTCCAACCGATTTACGAACAGTTTCATGTTCTGCGTTAACTCCTTCGTATGATACTGGCATATTATAACCAGCAAAAGGAACCATTTTTGCTCCAAGAGCCTCGTGTTTCTGGGATAATGCGGTATTTTTAGACATATTTTGTAATTTATTAATGCTATTTTAAAGCTTAGGTATTATTTAATAATTATTTAATTTTTACAAAGATATTAATAATTAAATATAGAAAAAATGAAGTTTGATTAAGTTTAGCTCTTTTTTAGATACAAATGACAGAAGATTTGTAATTCAAACAACTATATACGTTATTCAATCAACAGTTGATAGATTGATAATCTAAATAGTAGGGGTAATGCTGGTATTGGTACAATTTCTACTAATTTAAAAATACAAATTGTGGACTTACCTATTATTACTTTTAATGCCGATAATGCACAGACAAATACTATGTAATAACATCTGGACTTATAATAGGGCATTTTATAATACTGATGATGGTTTTGTTAGGGATGTTTAATAAAAACCTCTTTTTGTTTAATTTATATTGTTTTTTTGATTTTCCATAATTAAAATTAGTAATTTTATATAATGAAAATCCTATCCTCAGAACAATTTTATCAAGCTGACAAGTACACTATTAACAATCAAAATATTAAGTCGATAGATTTAATGGAACAAGCGGCACAAGCTTGCTTTAATTGGTTACACTCTAATTTGGGAGGATCTCCAGTACCCATTCATATATTTTGCGGTATAGGAAATAATGGAGGTGATGGTTTGGCAATTGGACGTATGTTAATTAAACACGGCTATAATGTGAAAGTATATATCGCCAATTTTACCGACAAGCGTTCTTCCGATTTTTTAATCAATTATAATTTGATTAAAGAGGTAAGTTCTGATTGGCCTTTTTTAATGAATTCGGAAGAAGATTTTCCTACAATTAATAATGAAGATATAATAGTTGATGCAATCTTCGGAATTGGATTGAATCGTCCACCAGAAGGTTGGGTCAAGAAATTAATTCAGTATTTGAATGAAATAACAGCCTTTAAATTAGCGATTGATATTCCTAGTGGATTATATCCAGAAAAGACGATTGAAGATGAAGACGCTGTTTTTAAAGCAAATCATACTTTAACTTTCCAAAATCCGAAATTAGCTTTTTTCTTACCAGAAAATGTAAAATACACTCAAACTTTTGATATTTTAGATATTGGCTTAGATGCTAATTTTATTAATGAACAGAAACCTTTAGCTATTATCATTGGTAAATTGGAAGCTCAAAATATTTATAAACCAAGAAATAAATTTGACCATAAAGGAACATTTGGTCACTCCTTACTAATTGGAGGTAGTTACGGTAAAATTGGAGCCATTACATTGGCAGTAAAAGCTGCCTTAAGGGCAGGAGCAGGTCTTGTTACAGCAATGATTCCTAAATGTGGATATGATATTGTTCAAACATCTATTCCAGAAGCGATGGTACTTACAGGTGTTTCAAAGAAAATGATTACTCAAATAGAACTAAATTTTAACCCTTCCGCAATTGGAATTGGTCCCGGATTAGGAACAGATAAAAAAACAGTAGTAGCTTTAAAGAAGTTTTTTAACGAAAAGAATGAATCTCCTTTAGTACTTGATGCAGATGCGTTAAACTGTATTTCAGAAAATAAATCATTACTGAAATCACTTCCGAAGAATTCCATTTTAACACCACATCCAGGAGAATTAAAACGATTGATCGGTGAATGGAAAAATGATTATCATAAAATAGAATTGACCAAAAAGTTTTCGAAAGAAAATCAAGTAGTTGTATTAATAAAAGGCGCTAATACATTGATAATTAATGGAAAAGAAGTTTATGTAAATCAAAATGGAAACCCTGGAATGGCTACTGCTGGGAGTGGAGATGTGTTAACAGGAATAATTACAGGATTGCTATCACAAGAATATGACCCATTAGAAGCTGCAATTTTTGGAGTGTATTTGCACGGAAGTGCAGGAGATATTGCTTCAAACTATTTAGGATTTGAAGCTTTGGTTGCTTCCGATATTATTGATAATATTGGAAATGCTTTTCTCGAATTATTTAAAAAAACTACAAAAAATAAGCAATCACAATAGCAACAACAACTGCTGTCATTTTAGAAACATTAAATTGGTGATTTTTAGAACTTTCAAAGAGGATAGTAGTAGATACATGTAAAAACACACCAATAGTTACCGCTGTAATTTTCAACTCTTGATCTTGTGTAAAAACTAGATGTTCAGAAACCCAATTTCCTAAGGGAGTCATTAAAGCAAACAAAAATAGAAATGATAATGTCGTAGTTTTTTTATAGTTAGCTTTGATAAAAAAGAGTGATAATATCAAGGCAATTGGTATTTTATGCACCATTACCCCAATCAATAAGTTATTGTCTTCACTAATCGGAAAACCTTCTAACAAGGCGTGAATACTCAAACTCACAAACAACAACCACGGAAAACTATTTTTATGACTATGTTCATGTACATGACCATGTTCGGCACCTTGCGAGAAAATTTCTAAAAATATCTGAAGCAAAATTCCAGCGATAATATAAATTCCAATTTCTTTGGTTGGATGTGAATACACTTCCGGAAGCAATTCAAAAATAGTTACCGCCAACAAAAAAGCTCCACTAAAAGCCAAATAAATCGAAAGTGACTTTACCTCTTTTACCTTTAAAAGCAAAGCGATGAGATAACCCACAGCAACCGACAAAAAAAGCAATAGATAAGTCATAAAAGCGTCTATTTAAAAAGTAAAATTAAACGGTTAGAAGATTCTTCTTCAAATTCATTTAATTGATAATCACCAAAGCAATGTACTAATTCTACACCAGAAGCAGCGAAACATTCTTTAAATTCAGAAAGAGAAATAGCCTTCACACGTTCCGTAAAAATATAATCTTGTCCTTTATCACTAAACTGAATGTTCTTTAATATAAATCCGTTTTCAATGCTGCGTTTAATCGTAAAAGTAACTCCGTCCACTACCTTAGTTTCAGAAGGTACTAAAGTTCTCCTTACAAATTCAGCATTTAAAAAATCAATAACACCGTAGCCATTAGGTTTTAATTCAGTTTTAATGGCCTTGATAGTTTTTAAATTATCAGCGGTATTTTCAAAATAACCAAAGCTGGTAAATAAATTAAAAACAGCATCAAATCTTTTGGGGTAAGGAACACTCATATCATGTTCTTCAAAGCTCAAGGTTTCATTTTCAAATTGTTTTGCATAGGCAATACTCTTTGGTGAGAGGTCTACACCAGTTACAAGATACCCCAATTCATTAAGAAATCTGGAATGACGTCCTTTTCCGCAGGCCAAATCTAATAGTTCTGCCTTAGGTGAAAGTTGTAAAAATGAAGTAAGGTTTTTCATAAAAACCCCAGCTTCTGTATCGTCTCGGTCTTTATAAAGTATATGGTAATAGGGAGAGTCAAACCAAGAGGCAAACCAGTTTTCTGTATCTTTTTGCATGAATTATTATTTGCGCTACTAAATTACTGTATTTTTGTTTTTTATTTGGAATTTTATAGAAATAGATGGAACAAAATTTTAAAATGTTAGCGAAGACCCTTTTTGGTCTGGAAGAAGTATTAGCAAACGAGTTAAGAAAACTGGGAGCTTCAAAAGTTGAAATCGGAACAAGAAATGTAACTTTTGAAGGGGATACTGGCTTTATGTACAAGGCGAATCTTTGTTGTCGTACCGCTATTAAGATTTTAAAACCTGTAACTTCTTTCAATGTTTTTACCGAGGAGGATATTTATAAAAAAGTATATGCTTTTCCTTGGGAAGATTATATGGATGTAGACGGAAGCTTGGCAGTTGATGCAACTGTTTTTTCAGATAAATTTACCCATTCAAAATATATAGCCTTAAAAACAAAAGATGCTATTGTAGATCGTTTTAGAGATAAAGAGGGCAGACGTCCCGATGTAGATTTAGATCATCCAACTTTACGGGTAAACATTCATATTGATCGTAATATTTGTACACTATCATTAGATAGTTCTGGACAATCTTTACATAAAAGAGGTTATAAAGTTGCTACGACTATGGCACCTATAAATGAAGTGTTAGCAGCAGGTTTAGTTATGTTAGCAGGTTGGAACGGACAATGTGATTTACTAGATCCTATGTGTGGTAGTGGAACTATTTTAACCGAAGCGGCAATGATAGCTTGTAACATTCCTCCCAATTTAAATCGTGACGAATTTGCCTTTGAAAACTGGCCAGATTTTGATGTGAATTTATTTGAATTAATTGAAAATTCAGTATTAAAAAAGATTCGTGATTTTCATTTTAAAATTGAAGGGTTTGATTTAGAAGCAGATGTAGTTAGTAAAGCAAAAGAAAATATTCATAGCGCTAATCTTCAAGAGTTTATTTCAGTAAGAAAACAAGATTTCTTTGAAAGTAAAAAAGAAACAGAACGTTCTTTATTTATCATTTTTAATCCTCCTTATGATGAACGTATACAAGTAGATGCAGAGAAATTATATGCATCTATCGGTACGACCTTAAAACACAGTTATCCAGGAACTCAAGCTTGGATGATTACCAGTAATATGGAAGCTTTAAAGCATGTAGGTTTGCGTCCTTCAAGAAGAATCAAACTGTTCAACGGAAAATTAGAAAGTAAATTAGTGCGTTACGATATGTACGAGGGAAGTAAGAAGGCGAAGAAAAATAACTATAGCTAAATAGCACAGTTTTACTTCTTATAAATAGGTATTAAATACGATACCCCATAACTAAAACCGACTCCAAAGTCACTAAAATCATTGGTTTTATTAAAACCAGGAATGTATAGATTGCCAAAGTTTTCAGGAATATCTTCTGATACCTTATTCTTTAATTGAAGACTAATCGATAAAAATAAATTATTGAATATTTCGGTTTTTACACTAAAGACAAACTCAATCCAATGTGCAGTTAAGCCATCATAATTTATGGTTTCTTCTATTATAGTACCAGGAAAAATTGGGTCTCCAGTGTAAACTCCAAAGCTATTTAGTTCTTGGTCAAATGTTGAAAATCCATAACGAAGCCCAGCCATGATAGAATTGTTCATTCCTGCCCAATTATTATAAAAATCATAATCAAAACCAATCTTTGCATAGCTTCCTTTGGTAGAAGAAACAAGGTTTTCTTCTATTTGATTGTTATTATCGTTTCCTAATTCAACAGCGATATAAAAACGTTTAGAGATTCTATAATCTGCCATGATTTCAAAGCCTGTAAAGTCTTCATTTGCAAGTGTTCTTACCGGCCTTGCAAGATCTATTCCAAGGCGTAAACCATACTTATTGTTTTTAACTAAAGTATCGTTTACAATACTGTCATTTACAACCGTTTCTTTTTCTTGAGCGGTCCCTATACTTGTAAAAATCAATAGACTAATGCAAAATAATAAGATGTGTCTCATTTTCATTTTCTATTGTTTGGTTTAATTCTGTAAATTCTAAAATCCAATTTTCTTCGGGAACAAAAGAGCTTATTAAATTTTTATACACTGCCTTAAATGCACAGGCTCTATTAATATATTCGAATTCTCTATCGTAGGTAAATGTAACTGAATCACTATTTCCTTCATTTGAAGAAGTATTATCTTTTATAAATTGAAAATCGGTAATATCTTGTCCTGTTTGTAATGGGATAGCAATTGAGTCTGTGGTTGTAGACTTTATTATTTCAATAACTTCATTATCAACAATAGTAGTAACTGTTAGGTTTTCAACATTTTTAGATAGATTAGGATTAATCTTACTTCTAAATATGATTATTAATTTTGGAGTCGTAAGAGTTTCTCCAGAGCATATATCATCCTTGGTACACCCAAAGGTAATATTGATAAAAAGGAAAAGTAAAACTATTTTTTTGACCATATTATTTAAATACTAAGCGTTTCTTTTTTCTAATAAAACCACATTCTCAACATGAAAAGTTTGCGGAAACATATCTACAGCTTGCGTTTTGGTTACTTTATAATCTACATTTAAAATTGCCAAATCACGAGCTTGTGTTGCGCTGTTGCAACTTACATAAACTATTTTGTTTGCTGAAATTTTTAACAACTGTTCTACCACATCTTTATGCATTCCATCACGAGGAGGATCGGTAATTATTACATCCGGAATTCCGTGTTGGTTGATAAAAGCATCGTTGAACACTTTTTTCATATCACCAACATAAAACTCAGTGTTATCAATACCGTTTAATTTTGCATTTTCTTTAGCTGCTTCAAT
>JASFZG010000064.1:0-6485 GCA_046055745.1 Flavobacteriaceae bacterium
TGAAAACTAATCTTACGCTTTTTTTGAAGCGGTCGACCGATTTTCCCTAAAGCCTTATTTCCAAAAGTTTATTTAAAAGAACGTATGTCTCTCGACCTTGCTAATATACTGATTTATGTTAATTGCCACGCAAGTAAAACCCAGTTTTCTCGTGCCTCAAAATCCTCTGTCTTTTACTTGCTTCCTTTTCCTCGATATGTTACATAATTGGCATTATAATACAAATTCAGACGTTTATATTTTATTGGTTCTTCTCTTGTATTTATAATGTAAATTATGTAAAATACTTCCTTTCGCCTGACTTCCAACGCTCACAGCAGAACTGGATTGATGTTTTTGTTTCTATTTGATAAGATTATGAATACTAACGCCTTTCAGTTGTTTCATTTTAAAAACTAACGGAACTCCATCAGCTCCAGCCGTCCTCTGTTCCGTTGCTTTTCAAAACGTTTTTATCAGCAGTAAAACGTTCCGATAATAGTTGAAAAAGAGGCGGATAAATGCGGTGGATTTTTAACTATTATTGGAATGAGACAAACGATAGTGCGTTCAGCTTTTGAGTTTTAAAGTTTGTTGTTTAGTTCGGATTTCAGTCGTGGCGATGTCGGCAATTTTACATAATAGCAGTTATAACAACGGTTTTTAAACAACTAAAATATTAACTCTAAAAACTGTGCGAAGCGGATTTATAACTACTATTATGTAACTTTGCTTTGGGTAATTTTTGGCGTGAGCTTTGGCAACAACTGTTTATAAAAATCTCATTTTTGTAACCTGTTGTTATTGGTTTGGAAGCCAAAAATTACATTTAGCGTTGGAGAGGAAGCAAAGCAAATGCAGAGGATTTTGAGGAACGAAAAAACTGAATTTGCTTTGCGTGGATTATTTCAACTTTATAAGTTTATCCAATTGGATGATATTTTTCTATTTCGTCTTTTAAATCGTCTAAATCATTAATTAAATATGCTTCTGTTGAACTTACATAACGATGTCCTGCAAAATATTGTACTTCTCGAAGATTGTATAATTTAAGCCAATGCGTAATTACACTTGTTCGTATTTGGTGTACACTTTTTACTTTTTTATTCAGCTTTTTTAATTGTGGTACGAGTTTACTAATAATATTATTGAATTTTGTACTTACTCCAAAACTTGTAAATAATAGATCTGTTTCTTTGTTGGTGTTTTGTAATATTTCTGCTCTTGTTTTTAGTTGGTATTCCATAAAATCCAAGATTTGATGTGATTCTAATTTTAAGGTTCTTTCGTTACTTCTTCGTGTTCCATTTATAAATATTTTCCCTTCTCTTAATTTTAAATCTTGTGTTGTTAATTTTCCTAATTCTGTACTATTTAAACCTTGATAAATAAGTAAACTTACAATAATTTCATTTCGTTTTTTTGCTAAACTTTCAGTTTCAATATTCTTAAAATCATTGTATAATTTCTCTAATTCTTGTTTGTTAAGTATGTTATATAATAATCTCCTTTTTACACCTTTTATTTGTACGTTTAATGTTGGATTCTCTTTTACTAAATCAAGTTCTTTTAAGTAATTATAGTAATGTTTTATAGAATTGGTTTCGCTTTGTATTGTACGTTGTTTTACTGTCTTTCGTAAACTTTGTATATAATGTAATATGTCATTATAACTTGCTGATATATCTTCTACATTTTCTTTTTCAAGCCATTTTAAATACTTTTTTATAACAACTTCAAAACTCTTTATTGTTTGTGAACTGTAACCTTTTTGTAATAGATATTTTTTAAAACTTGGCTGCTCTTTTTCATTGCCCATTTTTTGTAAAACCTTAATTTCTGCATCCTCGGTTTTAGGTTTTCTCCTGGTTCTGCTGTCTTTGGTTTTACCGAGTTTTATTTTAGCCATTTTCTTCGTTGATTAAGTGCGTGTATACTTGAGTACTTTCTAAACTGTTATGACCTAAAAACTTACTTATCTTTTCTAATGGCATTCCGTTTTGTAATAGATGTGTAGCAATACTATGGCGTAAAACGTGTAATCTTACATTCTTTTCTTGTAACACAATATCATCTGTTCTTTGTTGTAATAATTTTAAACGTATTGCCATAGATTGTGCTTTCATTCGAGTACCTTTTTGGCTGATAAAAAATGCATTATTTCGTTTGTCTAAAACTATTATTGGTCTGCTATCATAAATATATTCTTGTAAGTATTGTGAACCTATTTTATTAAATGGTACTAATCGTTCTTTATTGGCTTTTCCTTTTCTTACGTGTACTATTCTTTTATCAAAATCAACATCGCTTAAATCTAAATGATAGCCTTCATTTCTTCGTAATCCACAACCATAGAAAACAGTTAACATTGCTCTATCTCTTGCATTAAATGGCTCTAATTTGTTATTTTCATTATAACCATACGTTGCTTTATAAAGTAGCTGTATTTCTTTTTGGGTAAGTGTTTCTATTTCTCTTGTATCGTCTGTTTCCCAATCGATATTTAATATTGGTAATACTAATCGTCCACTTTGTCTTAAATAGTCTGTAAACTTATAGAGAGCTTGTAAATGTTTGTTTAAACTTCCGTTGCTTAATCCTCCACCTTTTCTATCGTTACTACGTAATTTTAAGTTTTGGTAGTGTTCTTTGATTATGTAATTATCTAATTCTGTGATGTGATTTATATTATTCTGTTCTAAAAAATAAAACAGTTCTCGTATGTGATTTGGCAAGTTGTAAACTGTACTTTCTGCATAACCTAAAATATCTAACCATTCTCTAAATGACTTTTCTATATATTGGAAGCTTTCGTTTTTTAAAATTAATTTTTTCATCCCTTATATCCATTTCCGTGAACTTTGCGAACCACTTATTTAATTAACTGACTTTCTTTGTTTTACGTGGTTCGTTTTTAGTTTGAACCATCTTTGAACTACTGAACTGCTTTTTTAAGTTTTGTAAAGTCTTATTTAATACGCTGTTAATCTGTGTTTGCAGTTGATTGTATTCGGTTGCACTTACTATTTCGTAATGATATCCTATTGCTTTCTTACCTTCTACTTTCTTGATGTAATAACCGATTTGTAATTGTAGATTGTAGCGTTTTTGGTTGCTTGGATTGATTCGCAATGCTTGTCGTATTTCTCTGTTTGTAAAAGTCTTTTTCTTGGCTTGTTTTAAATACGTCTTGAGACGTTCTA
The DNA here is from genome assembly GCA_046055745.1 of Flavobacteriaceae bacterium. Classification (GTDB taxonomy): domain Bacteria; phylum Bacteroidota; class Bacteroidia; order Flavobacteriales; family Flavobacteriaceae; genus Marifrigoribacter. The sequence goes on from JASFZG010000064.1 coordinate 3,183, forward strand.
AATAGTTTCTGCAACTTCCTGTTAATTCATCACTTTTACGTAGTAAAACTTCCTTTAGCAAATAATTTGCATTAGATATATCTTCGAGAGTAGTTTCTATATATATTTCTCCTGTGTCCTTATCTGTTTGTTGTTTTCTTTGATATTGATAGTAGAAAGTTATCGCTTCTACAAACTGTAAATAATGACTATTGGTTCTTCTTGGTTTAAAAACGGATTTTGGAAGATTGAGTTTATTAGCAAAAGGATTTCTAATGGTTATGGGTTTTAGTATGCGTTGTGTGTTCTGTAAAAATTCTTGTATTTCTCTTTGCTCATAAAAATTGATTTCACCTGTTGATATTTGACGTTGATACTGCATTATTTTTTCGTCTTGTTCTTGACTTTCATCGAGGTAGATTAAAAAACTACGGTTCGCATTATCTTCATATAAATTTTCTTTTGTGGTACAACCTGCAACACATACAGGACCTTCAACTACCAAATACACTGTTTTTGTTTCGCCTTTGCTATTTTTTTGAACAATGGTTTTTACAATACGTTTTTTAGTTTGTAATTCTCGAAGTGGATAAAGCGCATTTTCTGCTCCATCTAAATCTTCTATTAATATCACTTTGTTTTTTAATTCTTGTTTTCCAAAATAATAAAAGGCGTTTTCTGATAATGTAGTAATATGTACACGTTCTTCTTCTGGTATGAGTTCGCCAACCTTTTCTTGTAAATGTGTTTTTCCTGTTCCGCTACTTCCTAATCCTATAATGTGCAAGGGTTGTTCTCGCTTTCTACTTGTAAAAATAAGATACATTAATAACCGATTTACTTCTTCGCCAATAACTCCAGATTGCCCGATTAATTTGTTTGTCTTTTGTAATAAATCTTTAGATTTTAAAAAGGTTTCTGCTTTTTCGATTTCGCCTAAATTGAGTTGTTTAATCTTTGGTTTTAGGTTTTCTTGTTTGGCTTTGATTTCTTGAAGTCTAAACTTCTCAAGTTCTTCCGTGAGTTCTGATAGTGAAGCTGATATTACAGATGTACCGATTTCTAACTTTTCTGCTACCTTTCTTATAAATTTTTCTAATTGTGTATCGTTGTATAAATCAAGATTATGTCTTACTGGTGGACGAGAACTTTCTTGCTCTTGTACTTTTACTGTTACTCGCATTCTGTCTAATCCTTCTAATTTTATGCCTCCTAAAACTGTGAGCTGTAAAATGTCGTTTTCATAAATTAATTGGTCTGTGTTGTCGGTAAGTAGCTTTTTTGACATTTATTGATATTTTTTAATTATACCTATTTGCTCCAAAAGTAACATTTATGTATAAACAAACCAAACCTATATGTATTTTTTAATCCACAATAAGTAGTATATTTGTTTCATAATCGCTTTAAAAGCTATTATTACTTAATAAATACGCCTTATGACCTTAGGAGAGAAGATTAAAATATACAGGCTTAAAAAGAAGTTTTCACAACAAGATTTAGGAAAACTTGCCGAAACACATCAAAAAAATATATCGAAGTATGAACAGGATTTAGTAATACCGTCTGCTATTACTTTAAAAAAGATTGCTGATGCTTTAACTGTTTCTACTGATTTTCTTTTAGGTGGTGAAGATAGTAACGCTATTAAAGACCTTACTTTACTAAAGTATTTTAAAGAGATTGATACTATGCCTGATACTGTAAAACAAGCATTATTAAAGGTTATTGATGCGTATGTAAGGGATTATAAAACGCAAAAAGCGTATGCTTCTTAAAAACAAAAAAACTATCGGTCAGGATAGCTTTTGAAACACTTACATATTATCTCTTTCAAGGTAATATTCAAAATCAACATCATCTATGGTTAATGAATAATTTGAATTTTTAAGATTAAAATCTATTGAACAAACTCTTTTCAGTTGATTATCATATGGATATATTTGGCAAAATATAATTAATTTTTTATCCTTTATTTTCCAATCTATTATTCCTTTTTGTGCAACTTTTAATGCAAGGTGGTTAATTGCTCCATTTGAAAGATAACCAACCAAACTTATTGAATCACAATCCAATGAATAAAAATCATATCTAAAAAATGTTATTACATCATTTAACTTATAAAGATTTTTTTCAGCCGAATCGCTTTTACCATATATATCATCTAAATAAGAATCTATAAGCTTTATTTTAGATTCGTCATTTTTTTTTATTAATTCATTCTTTGAAAAAGAAAAAGAAATGATTTGATTATAATTTGATTTCTCATCACAAATATTCTTTTTATTAGTATTACAGCCAGTTAAAAAAAACAAGCTCAATAACGCTAACCTAATTAATGATTTTCTTCTTATTAGGGTTAGTCTTAATAATGACTTCTGTTTTAGTTGCATTTTTTTCTTTTCTTTTTTTAGCTAATGCCTTTGCGGTATTTACTGCATTAACTAACCTATTTTGTTCTTTATTAGAAGTTTTAATGTTCTTATCACTTAATTCCGTTGAGCCAGAAGGGTCATCTATAACATTATTTGCTTCTTTAGCTAATTCATTTGCTTCTTTCCAAGTAGTAAATACTTGTGTAGGGTCTACAATTCCATAACAACCATAAGTGCCACCTACTTTGTATTTACCTCCTTTTGAAGTATAATAACCACCAATATGTATCATTACGCTCTTTGCTTCTTTTTGGTCTTCTCTCTTAACTGCATCTGGAATTACACTACCATCTGTGAAATAATCGAATTCCTTTGGTAAAGGTTCAACCTCAAATGCTTCCAAAGCGTATGCTCCGAATGTATCGCCATAATCAATAGTTGGTTTAGCTGAAACAGTTACCTCACTTTTAGGTTCAGAAGCCCTATTAACTAATTTAGAGTTTCCTGTTTTTGGGTCTATTCCTAAATCAAAAAACCCATCTCTTGTTACATTAAACTCAGTCAATTTTTTTCGTTCTCCTTTATCATTAACATCATATACAACCAATTTATAGGTTTTTACTGCCATTGACCTATATGTGCCTGCTCCATAAACTCTTGCTATTGTCCAACCCGTTTGCTCACTTGTAATAACTATTATTGGATATTCTCCATCTGGGTCTACAAAAATTATTGGGTTATTAAAACTAAATGAATATGTAGAATGATCTGGTGATTTAAAACCTAATGGATCTGGTGCAAACCATCTCATAATTCGTGGGTCATACATTCTTGCTCCAAAATCATAACTGTTTCCTTCTCCTTTGATTTCATCATCCATCTCCATATTATTGAAGCCATAACGGTAATTATCAGTATTCCCGTGTCTATTAGGTAAAAGCATACCGCC
>JASFZG010000065.1:0-26710 GCA_046055745.1 Flavobacteriaceae bacterium
GCTAATGGTTCCGCCTTCAGGTTTTGAATATTTTATTGCATTTTGAATTAAGTTCTGAAATAATTGCTGAAGCCTATATTTGTCACCAATAATTTTTGGAAGTTTATTTTTAATTTTTATTTTAATATTATTTGGAGTTTCTATGGTGTTAATAATTTGATTAACTAAAAATAATATATCAACAGCATAGGTTTCTGTTTCAATCTTATCTACTGTAGAGTATTCTAAAATACCAGTAATTAATGCTTCCATTTTATCAACATTACTTAACAATAAGTCAAGAATATTTTTGCCTTCATCATTAATAGAATTGTAATAATCTGTCTTTAACCAATTTGTTAATGCGTTTATATTACGTAGCGGAGATTTTAAATCATGTGAAACAATATGTGCGTAATCGTTTAGCTCTTCATTTTGTTTTTCTAAACTTCTTAAAATTTGCTCTCTTTGTTTACTAATTTCAACAATCTTGTTGGTTTGACTATCAATGAAATTAGTTAATTTTTGTACATCTTCAATACTTACATCTTCAATTACATCTTCTTTAGGAAATGAATGTATTTTTAAATTATTTACAACATCTTTAAGTGTTTTTATTATTTCATTTTGTTTTATGGTCTCTTCCATCAATTTCTGATTAGCTTCAGATAATTCAAATGAACTAATTTCAGTAGCCCGATGGACCATTTTTAGTTGATCTTCGTAATTATAGTAAGATTTACTAACAGCATTTAAAAACTCATCTAATAAAGAGATATCTTCACAATTTTTTAAATGTTTTCTTATTTGTCGCTGTAATAAGCTATTCATTATTCACTAATTAGTGTTAATGTCAAGGTTTGGTTATGTAAACTACAATGTAATTCACCAGGACAGGGAGATATTTCGCCGTATGAATAGAAGCCAGCAGCAATAGTATCGTCATCTATATATCTAAATACTTCTGCGATTTCATCCTCAACTCTTTGGTCAAGAACTAATTTTCTTCCAATACAACTTACAATTAAAACAAGTTCTGGTTTAGTAATTCTGTTTTCCATAGCACTTATTGCTGCAGTTTCTGCTGCATTTGCAAGTTCGTCTACTGTAGTCATCATTAATTGTACTTTTGAACCTTCAGGAACATTACCAGCAAGTATCATTGCGTTTTTCTCTTCGTCAATATTTAGTATAGTTCTTACAACAGGAAATTTTGCATTAGGTGTAGTTACGCTAATTGGATATAGAAGTGCAGATGCAGGAAGTTCTGAAGCTTTTTCGCCTAAGTATTTTTTATATAAATCTAGTACAGGTAAGTAATCTACTTCATATAATATATTTGATTCAGATTTTGTGATTATTCTTTTTGGGCCAAATGATACCCATCCTCCATTTATTGCTGTAGTGATTTCTAGTGTTTTTCCATACAAACCAATTGCAATTACCTCTCCTTCTTTTGGATTTTCATTATAAGATGCGAGGGTTTTTTCAAATCTTGCGTCATCACCACATAATCCTCCAGTAACGCTAATTTCTGTAGGTCTATTAAATTTTAGTCCTTCAGTTAATTCACTACCGTTAATAAAACTACCTTCAGAAATAACAAAAATGTGTTTTAGTTCCTCTTTAGAAAATTGTTCGATTAAATTTTCCCCAACCTTTTTACTATCTTTATTGTTTTCGAGGATATTATCACGTTTGATAACAAAAGAGCTTTTTTCAAACTCCATGGCAGTAATTGTAATACTGTCTGTATGTACTTCGGTGCTAATTATTTCTCCAGATGTTGATCCAAAAACAATTTCTCCACCAGGAAAAAGTGCACTAACTTCTTTGTAAATTTCGGGATCTTCTAATAAATATCTATTTCCGAAGACAAGTACTAAAGGGTTTATTAAATCTATTTTTTTTCCATAATACTCCCATTGACTATCCTTAGTTCTTTTTAATTGTACTATTTTCATTTTTATTATTTAAGATGAATAAAAACAAGTATCAACCTTCTTTTTGTAAAAAAATTAGGCGACACCTAAATAATAAAATTTACAGATAAGAATTTTTTAAAATGTAGGAGGTTTGATACTCTGGTATTAATTAGTTCATAAAAGATTCAATAAAAATTGAATCCTATAATGTAAATGTAAGAATATATTTTGATACTTCATAATTATATCATGAGTATTCTGTAACTGATGCAAAATGAATAAAATACCTTTGTAATAGCAAAAGGTATTGAGAAGAGAAGAAGAAAAAAATTAGATACTAAACAGAAATAAGTTCGTTTTCATTCCAATAAAATAGTGTTTTAGTTATTTTTGAAATATAGTCTTCAAATTTAAGAGGTTTTGTAATGTACCCTGCAATACCAATTTTATAACATTCTAAAATTTCTTTATGATTAATTGAAGTTGTTAGAATAATTGTAGGAATGTATTTTAATACTGAATCTTTTTTTAAGATTTTTAAAAACTCTAAACCACTAATTTTAGGCATATTCAAATCCAACAGAATAATATCAGGTAACTGATCTCTGTTTGATAATAAATTTAGCGCTTCTTCTCCATTTTTAGCTTCTTTAACATTACATTCTAGATCTAAAGTAGCAATGGTTCTATTGAATTTCATAATCTCAATTAAATCATCTTCAATTAGTAATATTGATAGTGGTTTTTTCATTAATAATTTTATTTGTTTTTTTTTATTGTTTTTAATTCTGTGTAAATATCTAAATATTATGCAAATTAAAATTTCTATTTCGTTTAACAGGTTCTATCTGTCGACGAATGATCAATATGTGTCGATGAATGAAAATGAATAAAATCGATTTTTTTGTTAAAACCCCTAATATTAAACCATATTAACGTTTAAATACAAACGATGCTTTCATTAAATAGACCTTAATTAGACTTATTAATAATGAAACAGATATTATTATGAATGACCCATTTTTATTTTTATCGCTTAAATCTTAATAATTGTTTTATCACTATCTTTCTTAATGTAATCATTATTTAAATTTTAGATATTTATTTAAACAGATTTTAAGATATTTGCAATTGTGATGAATGATTTAATGAATGGGTTAAATTGAAACCTGAAATCCAAAACTAGAAACTAAATAATGGCACAAAAACCATCCATACCAAAAGGAACCAGAGATTTTTCTCCGCAAGAAGTGGCGAAGAGAAACTATATAATGAATGTCATTAAAGGCTGTTTTACCACTTATGGGTATCAGCCAATAGAGACTCCTTCCTTTGAAAAAAGTGAAACTTTAATGGGGAAATATGGAGAAGAAGGCGATCGTTTAATTTTCAAAATATTGAATAGTGGTGATTTTCTTCGGAAGGTTGACGACTCGCTTTATTCTGATAAGAATAGTTTGAAAATTACTTCAAAAATTTCTGAAAAAGCATTACGTTACGACCTAACAGTGCCTTTTGCAAGATATGTAGTTCAACACCAAAATGAAATTACCTTTCCTTTTAAGCGCTATCAAATTCAGCCAGTTTGGAGAGCCGATCGTCCGCAAAAAGGAAGGTTTAGAGAGTTTTTTCAATGTGATGCCGATGTGGTAGGTTCTACTTCACTTTGGCAAGAAGTGGAATTGGTACAATTATATGATGATGTTTTTGATAAGCTTAACTTAAAAGGAGTTACCATAAAATTAAACAATCGTAAAATTTTAAGCGGAATTGCAGAAGTAATTGGAGCAGAAGATAAATTGATTGACTTTACAGTAGCTTTAGACAAACTTGACAAGATAGGAGAGGAAGGAGTTAAAACCGAAATGCTTTCTAAAGGAATTACTGAAACTGCCTTGGAAAAATTACAGCCATTATTTAGTTTAAAAGGAACAGCTTCAGAGAAACTTTCAGAATTAAAACAAATGTTGGCTTTGTCTGAAACAGGTTTAAAAGGAATTGAAGAATTAGAATTTATCGTTCATTCTATAGAAAACCTACCCTTAAAAGCTTCCGCATTAGAGATTGACGTTACTTTAGCTAGGGGGCTTAATTATTACACAGGAGCTATTTTTGAAGTAAGTCCACCAGAAGGAGTGAAGATGGGAAGTATTGGTGGTGGTGGTCGTTACGATGATTTAACGGGTATCTTTGGTTTAAAAAATATTAGTGGAGTTGGGATTTCTTATGGGCTTGACAGAATTTATTTAGTGATTGAAGAATTGGGGTTGTTTCCAGAAACAGTAACCGAAAACACCAAGGTTTTGTTTATTAATTTTGGAGATAAAGAAGCATTATATGCGATGCAAGCCATTTCAAAATTAAGAGCAAATGGAATTACAAGTGAGTTGTATCCAGACAATGCAAAAATGAAAAAACAAATGGGGTATGCTGATAAACGTAGCATTCCGTTTGTGGTTTTGGCTGGCGATAAAGAAATTGATTCACAAACATATACCTTAAAAAACATGATTAATGGTGAACAAGAAACGGTTTCGTTCGAGGAGCTAGCAGCTAAGTTTTAATTAAATTCTCCTTTTTGTTGGAACTTTGTTTTCGTCAATAATTTACTAGTTATTCTTTAATAATTCTTCTTAAAGGCGCAGGAGCATCGATTCCAGCTTCTATTAAAGCTTTAAAAATATCTAATGAAATATCGCTATTGGTTTTTAAATTATCTGAAAAGGTAGTCCAATACAATAAATTAAAATTCAAATTTCCATCTATATCATAACCGTTAAAATAAGTTGTAGGTGTAGGTTTTTTAAAAACTAATGGATGGTTAGAGGCTACTTTGTTAAATAGTTTAATAACCTCAAATGGGTCTGCAGAAGGAGCCGTTTTCATAATAAGTTTACTTCTTCTATCTCTATTGGCAAGCGTATAGTTGTTTACTTTTTTTGAAATTAAATCTCCATTTGGAATGATTGATTCATACCCAGAATAAGATTTGATGGTGCTAGATCGAACTCCAATATTTGTTACTACCCCAAATTCTTTATCTACTTCTATGGTATCTCCTAAATTAATAGGTCTTTCGAAAGCGAGAATAAGACCTGAAATAAAATTCAGCACTATGGTTTGAAGCCCAAAACCTATACCAACTCCTAAAGCACCTAAAATAAATCCAAGTTTACTTAAATCGATACCAGCTGCAGATGCTGCAATATAAAGGCCTAAAATTACTATGATTATTCTTAATAAAAGTGATATGGCAGAAGCTAAACCACGAGGTAAAACATTAATCATCCAATCATCTTGAAGAATGGTAGCTACTAATTTTGCAATAAGTATGGTTACTACAAAAATGCCAACAAAAGCAAGTATTCCTCCTAAAGATATAACCGTTTCGCCAATTTCCCATTTAGTATTCATCAATTCATTAATTCGAGAACTAAAGAAAATGGATAAACTAAATACTTTAATTGTAAATAGCATCCAAACAAAAAAACCTACCCAAACTAAAATAGGCTGAATCCTTTTGTGAGTAGCATTAACCATGTTAGTTAGCGCTTCAATATTAGAAGTTTTGTTTAGCTTAAATAGTATAACAGTAAGACTAGCAATTACTTTTACAGTAAGATTTACAACGATTCCTAAAACAGTAGAAATTAGAACACCTAATACCAATAAATTGGATAAAGCAGTCATTCCTATTACATTGACAGTAATTGAAATAATTAATAAAGTAACATAAATTGGTGTAACAATTTTAAATAAACGGAATATAGGTTTGAATTGATCTGGTGTTTTTTTTATCACTTTAATACCATCAAAAAATGCGATGATAAGAAATACAGCACTAGCAATTGTAATCCATCTTTCTAGATAAACACTTGATACAGTATATATTTGAATTGTATGTAATAGATAAACTAGAAATAATAATGAAAGAAATACATTAAATCGCTTGTTGGTTAGTTTAGGGAGTAAAAAGAAAGTTCCTAATAAAATAAAGAAAATATGAATTTCTCCAAAAACAGGTATTAGTGCTTCATAAAAAAAAGAAGAGATTAACACTCCAGCAACTAAGGATGCTGCTAATGGATTGGATAATATTATTTTAGACTGTACCTCAATTGGGTTTGTAAGTTCGTTTATTTTATTTTTCCAATTTTTATTTACTCGCTTCATTAAAAGAAATAGAAAAAGAATAAATAGTAATTGAATAACAAAAGGTAATTTGTTTAATAAAATAAATTCTTTTAATTGCTCCTTGTTTTCTTTTATAGTATTTAATGCTAACTGCTTAACACTTAGTTTTTCTCTTGCTTTATGTGAACCTAATATTGTTGTGTCAATTTTTGTTGCAATCCAAATTGGAGCACTATCAAAAACAAAATAATCATTTTGCAATTGTAATTCGGCTAATTCAATTTCCGATATTACTTCATCTACAATTAATACCACTTTTGTTACTCCATTTTGAACAATAAAAATAGTGTCAAGTCTAGTGTGAACCACTTTTAGTACATTTTGTAATGTTCCTAAAACTTGATCTAATCCATCATATATGTCATTAGAACTATTGTTACTTGCAAGTTTATCTTTGGTTTTTTTCCACTTTAAAATTTCATTAACAATTTCATCATTAATTTTACTTACATCATCAGTTCTACTTTTGAGTATGTCTTGATACTCATTTAATTGAGCTCGGTAATTGAGCCAAGAAACTTTTTTAACTTTTAATTCTCTTCTATTAATCTCCTTTAGTTGTGTATAAAGTGTATCCTTTTTATTATTAATTTCAGTAGAGGTGATGACTAATAGAGAATCTATTTCAGAAATATTTGTACTGGGCTTTAATATTTCTTTTAATTTTATAATACGCTGTCCAAGTCTTTCTGTTTCTTCTGGAATATCATTTATTTTTATTACAATAGCTTCTACTTGAGTAGTATCTATTATCTGAAGGTTATTTTCCTGAGAAAGGATTATATAGGGTAAAAAAAATAATAGAGCTAGGAGTAAATATTTTTGTTTCATAAATATTCTGAAAAGAACCATTTTTAGTTGTTTTTATTGATCGAACAAGATACTTGTTTTTTAATTCAAATATTTTCTTCTTTATTTATTAATATTTATATTTTTTTGAGTTTGATCCTATTATTAAACCTGAAAATAATTATGGACTTCAGAAGGGTTTATCTATTTAATAAAACATAAATTGAAAAATTAAATCATTAGCTTTGTAAATACATTTCAAATAAGTCTTTTAACGTTAAAAATATTGAAAACTCCTTATAGTTTATTTCTAACAATATTATTTTTTTCCATTCCTTCTATCATATTTTCGCAACAAGAAAAACCGAAAGTAGCCTTAGTCTTAAGTGGAGGAGGAGCTAAAGGGTTGGCGCATATAGCAGTTTTACAGGCGCTTGATTCCTTAGAAATAGTGCCCGATTTAATTATTGGGACAAGTATGGGAAGTATAGTTGGCGGTCTATATGCTGCAGGTTATTCAGGTAACGATATTGAAAAAATAGCAAACAATGCTAATTGGGATGATTTATTAGGTGGTGATGTTAATTTAAATAACGTTAGTGTTGAAGAGAAAAGTGAATTTAAAAAATATTTAATAGAATTAGATATAATAGATGGAAAGCCTAGAGTTAACTCGTCGTTATTGAGAGATCAAAATTTGCGTGAATTTCTTTCAGAAACAACTTTTCCTGTTTATGGAATTACAGATTTTGATGATTTACCTATTCCATTTAGAGCGATGACAACAGATATTGTCAATGGTAAAGAAGTTTTAATTAGTAAAGGATCTTTAGCAATAGCAATGCGAGCAAGTATGTCTATTCCAAGTGTCTTTCAGCCTGTAGAATATGAAAACACTTTATTAGTAGATGGCGGAATATTAAATAATTTTCCGGTTGATATCGCTGTGGATATGGGAGCAGATATTATTATTGGAAGTAATGTTGGGAACGGAATGTTACCTAAAGAAGAACTAGAAAGTATTTCAAATATATTATTTCAGACTAGCATGCTTTCTAGTAATATAAAAATTAAAGAAAATTTAAAGCTTTGTGATATATTAATAAATCATGCTCCAAATATTACTTATTCTACAGGAGATTTTAATAAAGGAAATAAAATTTATAAGGAAGGAAAAATTGCAACCAATCAAAATTTAGAAGATCTTATAGAATTAGCAGAAAAACTAAAAAAATATAAACAAAGGATACATGAAGTTCCTTATAGAAAAAACGAAATAATATTAGACACCATTATTTATAAAGGCATAAGTGATTACAATTTAGAGCTAGTAAAGGCAAGAACAAATATAGAACCTGATAAAAAATATACAGCTCAAGAACTAATAAGCGGTGTGAATAGGGCTTTAGGTACTAGAATGTTTTCTGTAATGTTTTTTAAAGCAGTTAAAGATAATAATAAAGCGGGGCTTCAATTAACAGGTGTTGAACATTCTCAACATCAAGTTAAGGGTGCTTTACATTACGATACAAACAGAGGCGTTGGTTTAATTTTAAATTATACAGGACGAAATTTATTAGGAAAAGCATCAAGAATATTACTTGATATTGATGTTGCAGAACAATCTAAAATTAGAGTTCAGTATCAGAAAAATTTTACAAAGAAAAATAATTGGTGGTTTAGGTTAGAAGCATTTGGGGTTTTGTTGGATCAAGAAATATTTTTAAAAGGAACAAATATTGAAAACATAAAATACAATTATTTTCAGTCGGATAATCAGTTAAATAGAAATTTTAACTCACTACAAAGCTTTATTGGTGCTGGAATTAATTATGAATATACCAAGCTAAAACCAAAAGCAGACCCAGAAATAGTTGAAAATATATTTGGTTTAGATAACTATTACTTGAGTAACCTCGAGATTAATTTACATTATACTTACAATACATTAGATAATGTGTTTTTTGCTACAAAAGGTACTCTTATTAGAACTAGAGTTAGTAGGTCAGTTTTTAATAATGTTTATTTAAAATCGACAGATATTAGCCTAGGTGAAGTTAAAGGATCATTAAATAATTTCACTAAATTAAATTTACAATTTGAAAAGCGATTTAATTTCCATAAAAAATTAACTGGGATTGTTGAGGTATCCGCAAATTTTATTTTTGAAGATAATTTATCAGATCAAGAAATACCTTTTGAAGATTATGGTTATGCTGCTAAGTATTTTCTAGGAGGAAATATGGATAATGCAAGAAATAATAGCTATGTTTTTCCCGGTTTAAAAGAAGATGAAATTAATGTAAGTCAGTTTATTAAACTAAATTTAGGACTTCAATTTAATTTAATAAATAAAGTATATATAGTACCTCATTTTAATTTAGCATCTGTAGGTTATTCAGATTTTGATACTTATATGGAAGATGCATTTAACCCAAAAGGGGGCTGGGCAGACAAGATAGAAACTAGTGCAATTTTATCTACAGGCGTTACGGTTTCATATCACTCAATATTAGGTCCTGTAAATTTCGATTTATCTTATGTAAATGATATAGATAAATTGAGGCTGTTTTTTAGTGTAGGACTTCTTTTTAATGAATCAAAATAAATATAATATGAAAATACTAAATTTAGTGTTCTTTTTTGCAATTTCAATAACCATTAATGCTCAAATAAAAGCAATAACAGATGAAGGGGATGCCGTATTTCTTTTTGATGATGGTAGTTGGGAATATGAGAACCAAGAAATAATTTCTAAAAGTGAAATTGTATTAAATGAAGTTCCTTTTTTTAAAAAAGAATCTTCAGATTTTTTGCTAAAGAGTAAAATAATGAATGTTGGAATTTGGCTAAACCCTAAAAGATGGTCTTTTGAAAAAGCAGATGATAATCCTTCGGCAGAATATGAATTTAAATTAAAAGGGAGCGATATGTATGGGATGTTAATTGCTGAAAAAATTGAAATCCCCTTAGAAACCCTTATGGAAGTTGCTTTAATAAATGGTAAGAAGAGTTCTCCAGATTTGCATATAATAAAAAAAGAATACAGAATTGTAAATGGGAGCAAAGTATTGTTACTGCAATTAGACGGTACCATGTCTGGAATAAAGTTTTCCTATTATGGATATTATTTTTCTAGTAAAAATGGCACAATTCAATTTGTAACATATACTTCTAGAAATTTATTAGAGGGATATTTAGAAGCAAGCGAAGAACTTCTAAATGGTTTAGTCGAAATAAATGAATAATTGACTTGATGAAACACGATTACGATTATGTCATCATCGGTAGTGGTTTTGGGGGTTCAGTGTGCGCCTTGAGGCTTTCCGAGAAAGGATATAAAATTTTAGTAATCGAAAAAGGAAAATGGTATAAAGCCAACGATTTTGCCAAAACAAATTGGAATTTACCTAAATGGTTATGGATTCCATTTCTTCGGTTTTTTGGAATTATGAAACTCACCATTTTCAGACATCTTGCTATATTATCTGGAGTAGGAGTAGGGGGTGGTTCATTGGTATATGCTAATACTTTACCAATTCCAAAATCAAATTTTTATAAAACAGGTAGTTGGAGTAAACTCAACGATTGGGAATCGGAACTAAAACCTTTTTATAAAACAGCCCTCACTATGCTGGGAGCCACTAAAAACCCAATGCTATTTAATGGAGATTTTGAGTTAGAACAACTAGCAAAAGAAATAGGAAAAGAATCTGATTTTGAACACACCAATGTAGCTATTTATTTTGGAGAAAATGGACAGAAAGCTTCAGACCCATATTTTAATGGTAAAGGTCCAGAAAGGTCAGGTTGCACATTTTGTGGAGGTTGCATGACGGGTTGTAGATATAATGCAAAGAATACTTTGGATAAAAATTATTTATATCTAGCACAAAAAAATGGAACAAAAATTATTGCAGAAAGCGAAGTATATAATGTAATTCCTATAAATAGAAAAGACGGAAATACTGGTTATGAAGTTTATTTAAAATCAAGTACTAAATTTTTTAAAAAGAAACAGAAATTTTCTTCAAAAGGAATTATTTTTTCAGGTGGAGTTCTAGGCACTGTAAAGCTCTTATTAAAAATTAAAAATAAATCACTTCCAAACTTATCTAACAAACTAGGAGAAGATATTCGTTCCAATAATGAGACTTTAGTAAGTGTTTCTAAATTGGATAAAAGTAAAGACGTTTCCAAAGGAATTGCTATAGGAAGTATGCTTCATACAGACGAAAACAGTCATGTTGAAATTGTTCGTTATTCCGAAGGCTCCAACTTCTGGAAATTTCTTCATTTACCTTATGCAACAGGAAGTACTACAGTTGTAAGGTTAGCAAAAATGTTTATTGCTTTTCTGAAATCACCTATAGACTATTTTAAAATATATTTTTCAAATAACTGGTCGAAAAGCACTGTAGTATTATTGTTTATGCAAACTATAGACAGTACACTTAAAATGAAAATTAATATTTTTGGTGGTGTTGGTACCAGAATTGGAAAAGGAAATAAACCAAGTCCATTTATAGCTGAATCTATCGCTATTTCAAAAAAATACGGCGAAATAACCAACGGAAAAGAAACCTCGTTTGCACTCGAAACTCTTGCTGGAATTCCTTCTACAGCTCATATTTTAGGTGGAGCAGTAATGGGTAGAAATACTTCGGAAGGAGTAATTGATAAAGATAATAAGGTATTTGGCTACGAAAATATGTATGTGATAGATGGTGCGATGATTTCTGCAAATCCAGGTGTAAATCCTTCGTTAACAATTACTGCGATTGCTGAAAGAGCAATGCATCAAATTCCTTCTAAAAATTAAATTAAGTTTTTTACTTTTTCAAATGCAATTTCTTTAAAACTAGAAATCACTTTATTTGCTTTGGAATAATCTTGATTTTTAGAGTTCGGGCTTTTAAACCCCACACAATAGATTCCTGCTTTGTTTGCAGCAATAATTCCGTTGGTAGAATCTTCAATTACAATACATTCTTGAGTAGAAAATCCTGATGTTTTTGCTGCGTTAATAAAAATTTCAGGATGAGGTTTTGAAGCTTTTAAATCAGCTCCACTTAATTTTGCAACAAAGTATTGGTCTAAATTAAAACGCGTAAAAACGTTGTTGATCGTTGTCATGGACGCAGAAGAAGCTAAAACCAAAGTAAGGCCATTTTGATAATACTCTTTTATTAAATCCAAAACTCCTTCAATTAAAGTTAAGCTCGGGTCGTTAAAAAATAGTTCTTTAAAAAAAGTTCTCTTTAATTTAACTAATATTTCAGGGCTTTCAGAAAGTTTGAATACTTCACAAAGTCGCTTACAAATTGGAAGGGTAGCTTGTCCAGTAAAAGATTCGTAAAGTTCTTCTGAAACATTGATGTTTACAGCATCAAACATTTTATAATATGCTTTGGAATGTAAGGGTTCAGTATCAACAATAACTCCGTCCATATCAAATAAAACGGCTTTAAGCATTGTTGTGTTTAGTTTTATTCGCATTAACAATTATTTCTTTCAACTTTTCCTTTCTTGTTAGTTGTTCTTTTTTTAGCTTATTTTTCTTCCTATTAATAAGCTTGGTGTGTTTGGCTTTATTCCACGTATTTTTTTCTTTTCCTGTTTTAGCCATTTTTGTTTTTCTAGAAAACAAAGATAATTATATTCAAATCGAGAAATTATATAAAACAAAAAAAACTCTTCTTTAATAAGAAGAGTTTTAAAATTGTAGCGAGAACGAGATTTGAACTCGTGACCTCCGGGTTATGAATCCGACGCTCTAACCAACTGAGCTACCTCGCCATTTTTTGCGACTGCAAAGATAGTAACATTTTATAGTAGCACAAACAATAAATCAATAATTTATAGAAATAATTCTATTGAATTTAACGAAAAATAGATGTAAATATTTTCGCACTCTTTCTTTTACAAGAAGTATTTAATCTATATATTGGGCTTTTGCAAACAATAAGATTATGGATGACAAAATAAAATATGAAATGGAATTTCCAATTCACGCATCACCTTCACTTTTATACCAGTATATCTCGACGCCTTCTGGAATGCAGGAATGGTATGCAGATAATGTGAACTCTAGAGGCGAGTTTTTTACTTTTATTTGGGAAGGGAGTGAGGAAATAGCAAAGCTTATTTCTAAGAAAAAAGGAGAATCTATTCGACTACAATGGGAAGATGATGAAGATACCGACTATTATTTTGAAATGCGTATTCAATTAGATGCAATTACTAAAGATGTGTCTATAATGGTAACGGATTTTGCTGAAGAAGATGAACTTGAAGAAGGGAAAATGCTTTGGGAAAATATGATTTCTGAATTAAAACAATTATTAGGTTCTGTATAAGAATTTCTTTAAAACAGTATATTTGCACCGCCTTTAATAAATAAGGCGGTTTTTTTATGATGAATTTTAACGGAAATATTATTAGTACCGAAGAAGGAAAAGTTTCAATAAATAATCGAGGTTTAAATTACGGAGATGCTCTTTTTGAAACTCTTAAGGTTGCCAATAATAAAATTAGCTTTTGGGAAGATCATTATTTTAGGTTGATGGCTTCTATGCGAATTCTACGAATGGAAATCCCTATGACTTTTTCAATGGAATTCTTGGAAAATGAAGTCTTGAAAACAATTGAAGCTGTTGATGTTTCATCTGAAGCCTTCCGAATAAAAATATTTATTAACCGCAAAATAGGAGGGAAGTACACTCCTGAAACGAATGAAATTGATTATTTCATTATAGCAGAACCCTTAGAAAATTCATTTTATACCTTGGATGATGATCTATATGAAGTAGAATTATTTAAGGATTATTACATTCATTCTAGCCTGTTGTCATCGTTAAAAACCACTTCTAAAGTGATTAATGTTTTAGGAAGTATTTTCGCCAAAGAGAATAACTATCAAAACTGCTTATTGCTAAATGAAAACAAGCAAGTTATCGAAGCTTTAAACGGAAATATATTTTTAGTAAAAAGAAATTCTATTATCACTCCACCTATTGAAGACGGTTGTTTACGAGGAATTATTAGAAAACAAATTATACAGATAGTTAGTAAATCTAAAGAATATACCTTAGAAGAAAAATCGATTTCACCTTTTGATCTTCAGAAAGCAGATGAACTTTTTTTAACAAATGTGATTACTGGAATTCAGTCAGTTTCAAAATATAGAAAGAAGAATTTTAGCAATATAGTTGCAAAAGAATTACTTCAGAAATTAAATGTTTTGGCAAGAATCTCTTAATTATAAGAAGGGTTTTCTGGAGCATTTGACCAAATAAGATAATCACCTCCAAATTCAATCATTTTTTCTTTCCAAAAGTTAGGTCCTGTTTTTCCAAGGATATTATTTTTATACTCATTTTGAGAAACTACCCAGCTATTTACTTCTAATTCTTCCTCTAACTGACTGTTTGACCAACCAGAATATCCAAGAAAAAACCTGATTTCAGTTTCTTTGATTTTATCTTCTTGAAGTAAACTTATAATCTCATTAAAATCCCCACCCCAATAAATACCATTTGATATTTCAATACTATTCGGAATTAAATCTGGAACCTTATGAATAAAATAAAGGTTGTCCTGCTCGACAGGGCCTCCGTTGTAGACTGGTATGGTTGAGTTTATCTCAGGAATAAAATCATTAAGATTATAGTCTAATGGTTTGTTAAGAATAAAACCTACAGACCCATTATTATTGTACTCTGCCAATAAAACAACCGACCTATTAAAAGAAATATCCCCTATTATAGAAGGTTCTGCTACTAATAATAAACCTTTTGCTGGTTTTAGAGTGGTCATATTTATGTTTTTTCAACACTTAAATCTAAGTATTTATTTTTATAAATGCAACTAATTTATAAAAACTGTAAAAAATGATCACAAAAAAAGCCTTCAATTCAATTTAGAACGAAGGCTATTTATTTGTTTAGTGTAAATTAGTTTACACTTCTGCTTAAATCTGAACCAGCTTTAAATTTTACTACATTTTTAGCTTTGATTTTGATAGTAGCACCAGTTTGAGGGTTTCTTCCGTCTCTTGCAGCTCTTCTAGATACTGACCAAGATCCAAATCCTACTAAAGAAACGCGGTTTCCTTTTTGTAAAGAACCTTCAATTTCAATAAGCATACACTCTAATGCTTTTTTAGCTGCTGCTTTAGTAATTCCAGCATGTTCTGCCATTGCGTCGATTAAATCTGATTTGTTCATAAGTTTTAAAATTAAATTGTTGGTTAAACTTCTTTTTTAATGTTCTACAAATTTAAACGGAATATCGGTTCATGCAAGTAATAGTAGGCTAAATCACGTTTTTTGTTAATAACTTAGGCGCTTTGTTAATAAACATGGCTGTTTTTTACTGTTTTTTATGGATTCAGTGATAGTAGGGCTTCACATCATTTTTGAATTTTTATCAAAATTATATCCATTTAAAAGCGATTTTATATCCATTTTTCGCTTTCCAGGTATTTGCATTTCATTAATAATAAGGTAGCCTTTGTTTACTGCTATTTTTAACTGTTTTTTAGTTGCAAGAATTTTCCCATTTTTAAAAGAGTGATTCCCTAACTCAATATTACAATCGTAAATTTTTACTTTGCTTATTTCGTTTCCATTTTGTAATTCACTCCAAGCTGCAGGATATGGATTTAGACCTCTTATTAAGGAGTCAATTCCTTCAACAGTATGACTCCAATCTATTTTAGTGTTTTCTTTTGTAAGTTTTGGAGCATCTTTTAAACCTTCAATCTGAAGCTGCTCTTTAGGTATCGCTTTATCTTCTTCAATTAAATTAACGGTATCGATTACTAAATCACTTCCTGTATTCATAAGTACATCGTGAAGGGTTCCTATTGTTTCTCTTTCAGAAATTGGGACTTTTTTCTTTAATATAGTAGCGCCCGTATCTATTTTATCGTCGATAAAGAAAGTGGTTACTCCAGTTTCTGTTTCGCGATTAATAATCGCCCAATTAATAGGAGCTGCTCCTCTGTATTGTGGAAGGAGTGATGCGTGAAGATTAAAGGTCCCATATTCAGGCATTGCCCAAACCACTTTTGGTAACATTCTAAAAGCAACTACAATCTGTAAATTGACTTGTAAGGTTTTTAATTCTTCTAAAAAACCTTCCTCTTTTAAATTGGCAGGTTGTAAAATTGGCAGGTTCTGAGTTAACGCATATTTCTTAACATCAGATTGATGGAGTTTTCTTCCTCTTCCTGCAGGTTTATCTGGCGATGTAATTACGCCTACCACATTTTTTCCTTCTTCCACTAATTTTTGTAAAACTCCAACTGCAAAACCAGGTGTTCCCATAAAAACAATTCGCAAATCTCTCATTATAATATATAGTATTCGTTTTTGGTATTAATTTTAACCTTTTCAGCATCTTGTAAATGCCTTAAAACAATTAAAATTTTTGATTCTGTAAAAGTAAGTTTTTCTGAAATCACTCGCGAGGTCATTTCACTTTCTTCTAATAATTCTACTATTTTTTTTGAAATATGAATGGATTCCTTTTTACTAGGAGTCGCTTTTTGTGAAGCGCAAACCGAACAAACTCCACAATTTTCAGCAGTAGTTTCTCCAAAATACGAAACCAATTGAACGCTTCTACATACCTTATTATTAGCAACGTAATTTAAAACTGATTTAACTTCATCAATTTTCTTTTGGTTTAATGCTTCTAATTCTCTAGAAACCAAATTGATAGTTTTGTCATCTTCCCTCGGAACCACAAACGTAATGGTAGCATCTGTATGATAAAGATTCAAGTCTAAAACGCCTTCTTTTTGCATTTTTTCTAAGGCTTCAATTATCTTATTTATACTCTGTCCTGTTTTGGAAGAAATCAAATCGATTTTTACAAAAGTGGGTGACTCAAAAATTCCTCCATAAAGTCGAAGGATGGTTTTTCCAATAATTGAAATAGCAGGGTTTTGATTAAAATATTTAATTAATTTATCTGAATCTATTACAAATTTAAGCACAGACTTTCTTCCAAATTGTTTTGAAAGTTGAATGATTCCAAGTCGATCCAAAGCTGTTAAGCCATTATAAGTAACCATGTTGTTTAATTGGTATTGCTTACAAAATTCAGCAAAATTGAAGCTATGACTGGTAAACTCACCTTCTCCATACGATACCTGAAAATAATTACTTAAAGTTCGATAAAGCTTTTTTAACTGTTCTGTATTGGGTCTGGAATCTATAAATTGCTTTTTTATTAAAATTTTATCATAATCGTTGAACAGTATAATTGCTCTCGAAAAACTTCCATCACGACCTGCTCTTCCTGCTTCTTGAAAATAACTTTCCAGACTTTCGGGCAATTGGGTATGAAATACAAAACGCACATTCGGGTTGTCAATTCCCATTCCAAAAGCGTTGGTCGCAACCATTACTTTCGTTTTTCCTTGAAGCCAATCTTCGAGACGAGTATTTTTATCTTCCGAAGAAATTCCGCCGTGATAAAAGTTACTAGAAATCCCTAAACTATTTAAGTGGCTACTGGTTTCGACAGTGTTTTTTCTACTTCTAACATAGATGATAGCAGAGTCATTATTGGTTTTTAAATACTGTTCAATTCGGTATAATTTATCGTCTTCGTACTGTACTTGATACGAAATATTTTTCCGTACAAAAGAACTCTTTAAAATATTTGGTTCTTCTAAATGTAACTGAATTGCCAAATCTGTTACTACTTCTGAAGTAGCTGTTGCCGTTAATGCGATTGTCGGCACTAATGGATGAAGCGTTCTAAGAATATTGCAGTTTTTATAAGCGGGTCTAAAATCGTTTCCCCATTGAGAAATACAATGTGCTTCATCAATAGCAAACAAATTAACATTCATCTGCCGAATCGAATTTTGAACCAATTCCTGACTTAATCTTTCGGGAGATAGATATAAGAATTTATAATTTCCGTAGATGGCATTTTCCAATAAAATATTTAAATCCTGAAATGAAATCCCACCAGGAATACTCAATGCTTTAACACCCTTTTTTTTAAGCGTATTTACTTGATCTGTCATTAAAGCAACTAAGGGAGAAACAACAATACAAATCCCATCTTGAGCCAAAGCAGGTACTTGAAAACAAACCGATTTTCCGCCTCCAGTTGGGAGTAAAGCTACGGTATCTCTTCCGTTTAAAACCGAAGTGATAATTTCTTCCTGCATTGGCAGGAAGTTGCGGTAACCCCAATATTTATCTAGTATGTGTTCGGGGTTTTTCAATAATTATTCAGTTAAATAATTTAAAATAAATTGCATTCTATATTCTAAAGAACCCGTAGGAACTTCGATGACTTGATAGCCGTATTTTTGATAACTCTTCAGTAAAAATTGGTATATTATTTCGGCTTCTTCAAAAGACTCATAACGCTCATTATCTTGTTCGTAAATATCTTTCCAAGGAGGTAATAAAAATACCATATCGTACCTGTTGTTATTACAGGTTTCAAAAAACGAATCTGGATAATTCGATTCAGTAAAATCCATATAGGCAGTTACATCAGGCAATCCACGGTCGTAAAATAAAACGGTTTTTTCTAAATGTTCGGCATCATTAAATTGCTTTAATCTTCCATCCAAAAGCTTTTGGCTAAACAGTAGTGGGTCGGTTAAAAATAACTGATCAATTCCTTCCTTTTGAGCTTCAATAGTAATAGATCTAGAAATTTCGTGAATGCACTGAAATCCTTGTTCTTGAAAAAAGTGAATTAATGTTGTTTTTCCAGAACTTGGACCTCCAGTTATTACAATTTTTTTTGGCATATAAATATAGATATATTACAAAGAACGTAAATATTTATTGATACTGAAATACTATATTTGTAAAGAGTAATTATTATTTTAAGATACTTTGAATGCAAATTAATTTTTATTTGAAAAATGTTTGTGTTTAATGTTTAAAATGAGTCAATTAACTAATATTTAAATAATGAAATCTGAAAAAGAAATAAAAGAATTTTACGATAAATTAAAACAACAATTAGCAGAAACTTCTACTTGGCCAGCGCTTTATTTGTATAAGTTTATAGTTCCTTCAAGCCTAGAAAAAATTGCAGAAATTGAAAAGGTTTTTGACAATACCAATGCTGTTTTTGCAACTAGAGATTCTTCAAAAGGGAAATATTCTAGTGTAACTATTAAAGTGACAATGAAATCACCAGACGAGGTCGTTGAAAAATATATGGAAGTTTCTAAGGTTGAAGGGGTAATTTCTCTATAAAATTAGTATTTTGCACACTTATTAAATAAATTACTTCAGAAATTAAAACCATATTGTCGGTCAATTTAAAGATCACAATCTTATCCTTATTATTTTGGTAGAAAACATAGAATACAACTCAGAGCGACCAAAGCTCATTATCCCTGAATATGGAAGACATATTCAAAAAATGGTAGATCATGCCATTTCAAAAGAAACAAAAGAAGAGCGTAATAAAGTTGCAAATAGCATCATTTCAGTAATGGGGAATATGAATCCTCATTTACGTGATGTTGCAGATTTTCAACATAAATTATGGGATCAATTATTTATTATTTCAGATTTTAAATTGGATGTAGATTCTCCATTTCCTATTCCTTCAAGAGAGGAATTAATGGAACATCCAGAGTCTCTAGAATATCCTCAAAATTTCCCTAAATACCGTTTCTACGGAAACAACATCAAACGTATGATTGATGTTGCAAACAGTTGGGAAGAGAGTGATAAAAAAGAAGCCTTGGTGATTACCATTGCAAATCACATGAAAAAATGCTTCTTAAATTGGAACAAAGACACGGTTGAAGATGATGTAATATTCAATCATTTATTTGAACTTTCAGAAGGTAAATTAAACCTAAAAGGAAGTGATGAAAAATTATTAGACACCATGACTATTCTTAAAAATAATAAGAGTTACGGAACTAAGAAAGTACACAAAAACTATAAGAATAATAAAGGTCGGACTTGGAAAAAATATTAACCTTTTATTAAGCAATATCAGCTTAAAATTGAAGTTAATATTTATATAGTTACACATTTAATTTATTAGTATGGGATCTTTTCAAATAGAAGGAGGACACAAATTACAAGGAGAAATTATACCTCAAGGAGCAAAAAATGAAGCCTTGCAAATACTTTGTGCCGTTTTATTAACCGATGATGAAGTGATCATCGAAAACGTTCCAGATATTCGAGATGTCAATAAATTAATTGAAATCCTTGGAAACCTAGGAGTTAAGGTTAGTAAATTAGAAAAAGGAAAATTTTCTTTTCAATCTGATGAACTTGATTTAGATTATTTAGAATCTGAAAAATTTAAAGAAGAAGGATCTTCTCTTAGAGGATCTATTATGATTGTTGGTCCATTATTAAGCCGCTTTGGTAGAGGGTTTATTCCGCAGCCAGGAGGTGATAAAATAGGAAGACGACGATTAGATACTCATTTTGAAGGATTTATAAAATTGGGCGCGACTTTCCGTTATAATAAAGAAGAATGTTTTTATGGTGTGGAAGCACCAAATGGATTGAAAGGAACTTATATGTTGCTAGACCAAGCTTCGGTTACTGGTACGGCGAATATTGTAATGGCTTCAGTTTTAGCCAAAGGAAAAACAACCATTTACAATGCAGCTTGTGAACCTTATTTGCAACAATTATGTAAAATGTTGGTGCGTATGGGAGCTAATATTTCAGGTATTGGTTCTAATCTTTTAGAAATTGAAGGCGTTGAAAAATTGAGTGGTTGTACACATCGTATATTGCCAGATATGATTGAAATTGGCTCTTGGATTGGATTAGCAGCAATGACAAGAAGCGAAATTACCATTAAAGGTGTAAGCTGGGAAAACTTAGGTTTAATTCCGGATACCTTCAGAAAATTAGGAATCACTTTAGAGAAAAGAGGAGATGATATTTATATTCCTGCTCAACAAAGTTATGAGATTCAAGGCTATATTGACGGTTCTATTTTAACGGTTTCAGATTCCACTTGGCCTGGATTTACACCCGATTTATTAAGTATTGTATTGGTGATTTCTACGCAAGCAAAAGGAAGTGTTTTAATACACCAAAAAATGTTTGAAAGCAGATTGTTCTTCGTTGATAAATTAATCGATATGGGTGCTAAGATTATTCTTTGTGATCCACATCGTGCTACTGTAATTGGTCATGATTTTGAGTATTCTTTAAAAGCGACTACGATGGTTTCGCCAGATATTCGTGCGGGGATTTCTTTATTAATTGCTGCATTATCAGCCAACGGAACAAGTACTATTCACAATATAGAACAGATAGATCGTGGTTATGAAAATATTGATGAGCGATTAAGAGCTATTGGTGCAAAAATCACTAGAATTAACGATAACTGTTAATTACTAAGATTTATTCTTGTTGATTTCGTCTTGAAGTTTTCTTCTTATTTGTTGTTCTCTTTCTAGTGAACGCTGTCTAAAATTTTCAAATTCTTCATCGGTTTCGGTTAATTTATCTTTAGTAGATTTAATAATCTGAAAACTACTTTTGAATTTAATAAACAAAACTGCGATGATTAAAAGTAGAATTACAATTACTGAAATAGCCACTATATTATAGGTAGACTTATTGGTTAGCATTCCAAAAACATAAATCCCATCTTCTTTTTCTTTTGATATAATTAATTCACTTTTTGTTGAAGATAATTCTTGATTTAGATTGTTTATCTCCGTTTTCTGGGTTAAAATTTCAGTAGAAGAAGCATTAATTCTCTTTTGAAGTGTTACAACGGTATCTAATACGTTTCTGTGTAGTGCATTAAGTTTGTTCTTTTTAACAACTTTGTATTCTTTATAGTTATTAGATTTTTCAGTAATAGTAATAAATTGATTGTCAAGAGTATTGTCTTGAGCGTTTGTAGTAAAAAAACTAGCAATTAAAATTAGAAATAAAAATATATTTTTTAGCATGAGATAGGGATAAATTAATTACTTTAAGTAACATCACAAGATGCTAAAAATTGTATAAATCAATTCTTTTTTTATTGATTTTTTTCTAAGCTGAAATTTTTAATTTTTTAGAACAATAATTCAGAGCCCCGGAGGGACATTTTTTAATTTGTGATACAATTTTTTTAGTAGTTGAAGCTTCTAAATTTATCCAAGGAATGACAGATGTTCTAAATACTTCAGATAAACCTTTTGCACACTTTTCGGCATGAACACATTTCTGAGGAATAAAAGTTACTGTAATTTCATTGTTTTCATATTCGTTTTTATCGGTTTTCATAATTTATAAATTTGGGACAATAATTATGTTTACAAAATAAATATAGATAAATATACATAAAAACACGACATAATGCACATTAATCAACATAAACTTATATAAAATCCTTTTTCCTGTTAAGTAGTACAGAGAATTTAATAACTATTTTCAACTCAATTACTTGAATAATAATAATTGTTCTTTATTTTAAGTTTCTAATGATTAGCTTTGAGGAAACGTAATAATCTATTAATAACTATACATTATGAAAAAAAAAATCTTTTTACTAATTGTGTTTTCAGCAACATTAATTATAAATGCACAAATTAAAACACCGCAAGCGAGTACTTCTCAAAAAATCAATCAAACGATAGGACTTACTGAAGTTGCTTTAGAATATTCAAGACCCTCTATGAAAAGTCGTGTCATTTTTGGAGGATTGGTGCCTTATGGAAAAGTATGGAGAACAGGAGCAAATGCAAATACTAAAATTACTTTTAGTAATGATGTTTCTGTAGGTGGCACAGAGTTAAAGGCAGGAACTTATGCAATTTACACAAAACCGGACACTCAATCTTGGGAAGTTTATTTTTATAGTGATGCTTCTAATTGGGGGAATCCACAAGAATGGGACGATACTAAAGTAGCTGCTACAGTAAAAACTCAAGTATATCCAATGCCAATGAATATTGAAACATTCACAATGACATTTGATGATATCACTAACAATTCTGCTAATTTAGGAATGTTATGGGAAAATGTATATGTGAGTGTTCCCATTACTGTTAACACTGATTCTGAAGTTTCATCAAATATTGAACGTGTAATGGGAGGACCGGGATCTGGAGATTATTATACAGCAGCAGTTTATTATTTAAATAATGATAAAGATATTGAGAAAGCTAAAACTTGGATAGATAAAGCTATTGAAATGAGTGATAAACCTGCGTATTGGTATTACAGGCAACAGTCTTTAATTTATGCTAAATCTGGTGATAAAAAAGAAGCTATTAAAGCCGCACAAACATCATTACAGTTAGCGACAGAAGCTGGTAACGATGATTATGTAGCAATGAATACTAAATCTTTAAAAGGATGGGGAGCTAAGTAATTTTTAAAACCCAACTAGATATTAAAAGCTTCAGTTTTCTGAAGCTTTTTTGCTTTAATTTATATTTTAAATTATAGGTTCACTACTGTGCTAATTGGTTATCTTTAAAATATGAAAATATCCAATTCATTAAAAGGGTTTCTATTAGCTTTAATTTCAGTAATTGCTGTTTCAAATGTCTATTTGTTTAGTAAAGTTGCCTTAAAAGAAGTGAGTTTGCCTCAATTTGGAACCTATTGGTTTGGTTTTGGATTGCTTTGGATACTGATCTTTGCTTTTATAAGAAAAGACTTTTACAAGTTTAAAGAACTATCTAATAAGTGTTATGTTGTATTAATTATTTTAGGATTTTTTGAAGTAATTGGTACATATTTTTTCTTTAAAGCAATTGCGACTATTCCGAATCCTACAATTGTTTCATTTATTGGTAATATTGCTCCAGCATTTACCATTTCGTTGAGCTTCTTGATTTTGAAAGAGCGTTTCAATTCATTAGAGTTTTGGGGGATTCTGGTAACGCTTTCAGGGGCATTTATTATTAGTTTTAAGGGGAATGGAGTAGCCGATATGTTTATTAATGGTGCACAATATATTTTGTATTCAAGTTTTTTTGGAGCAATTAATGCTGTGATTGTTAAAAAGAAGATAAAGAAAATTCACCCTATTATTTTAACAATTAATAGAAGTTTTTTTATGCTGCTTTTTTCATTAATAGCTGTTTATTATCTTCAAGAATCACTTGAGATTTCCAATAAAGCATTCGTGAATATTGTTATTGGCTCGCTTTTAGGTCCATTTTTAACAGTGGTTGTAGGTTATTTTGCCTTACAATTTATTCCACTTTCTAGAAAAGCGATAATTATGAGCACTAGAGGCTTATTTGTTTTAGTAGGGTCTTATCTCTATTTTGGAGAATTCCCAAATATAATAGCATTGCTTGGTGGTGGAGTTACGATTATAGGTGTTTTGTTAATTGCTTTTGGAAAAATGAACCTTGTAAATTCACCCGATAAGGAGGGTTAAAATACATTTTGAAATTATTTCCTTTTTTACCGAACTAATTATTATTTAAATTTGAAAATATGCGAAATAGTACCATAATATACTTCATATTAGGAATTTTTTTTTTAATATCATGTAAAAATGAAAATCAATCAAGTGACAATAAAAGTTTGATTCCTTTAAAAACGGGAAATTGGCGTGGGGTTTTACATATTCAAGATGAAAAGGAAATTCCTTTTACTTTGGTTTTAAAATCGGATACAACGATGGTTATGCATAACGCTGATGAAAAAATATTAGTGGATGAAATCAATATTAATGGAGATTCTATACTAATTAAAATGCCTGTATTTGAAGGAGTATTTAAAGGAATAATTGATAACGAAGAAAGAATAACTGGTGAATTTAGTAAACCTAGTTTGGGTAGAAATGTTTCTTTTGAAATGAATTTTAGTAACGAACAACGATTTAAATCTTTTCGTCAAGAAACTGCTAAGATTGAAGGAGTTTGGGAAGCCGTTTTTAGCCCTAACACTGAAGAAGATCGTTACATTGCAAAAGGAATATTTTATCAAAACGGAAGTACAATAACGGGTACATTTAGGACAACTACAGGCGATTATCGTTATTTGGAAGGAACGCTTAATGGTGATAAATTACAGCTTTCAACTTTTGATGGTGCTCACGCTTTTCTTTTTGAAGCAATAGTTACAGATTCGACTATGACAGGATTCTTTTATAGCGGAAACCATTGGAAAGAACCCTTTGTTGCTAAACGTAATTCAGGATATGAATTACCAAAAGCAACTTCCCTCACTTATTTAAAAGACGGATATGAAAGCATTGATTTTTCATTTCCTATGACGAATGAAAAAATGATCTCTTTAAGTGATGAGCGCTATAAAAATAAAGTTGTTGTTGTACAAATAATGGGGACTTGGTGTCCAAATTGTTTAGATGAAACAAAGTATTACTCACAATACTATAACCTTCATAAAAATGATAATATTGAGTTTGTTGCTTTAGCATTCGAATATGCTAAAACAGAAAAAAAAGCTTTTAATTCTATCAACAGATTTCAAGAAAAAATAAACGTGCCATATCCTATATTATTGGCTCAATTTGGAACAAGTGATAAAAATAAAGCAAATGAAAAATTACCTATGCTTAATCATATTCTTTCCTATCCGACCACTATTTTTATTGATAAAAAAGGAAAAGTTCGTAGGATCCATACCGGTTTTAATGGCCCTGCAACTGGTGATGTTTATTTAGAGTTCACAAAAGACTTTGAAGGCTTTGTTGCTAAATTAATTGAAGAATAATTTTCTTTCATTAAATAGTATGTATAAAAGATATAAGGTAATAAAAGATTTTGTGACTTTGTTAGCTAATATAATTCCAAATATTTTTATACTTAGTTAATTGAATATAAGTGAATTTAATAGGCTGATTATCCGGTAATAATAAGGAGGGGTCGCTTCTTAGTAATTCTGAAGCATAACTACGAGCAAGTTTTAATATTTCATGGTCTTTGATGATATCAGCGATTTTTAGGTTTAAAACTCCACTTTGTTGAGTCCCCATAATATCACCAGGACCTCTAAGTCTTAAATCTACCTCTGCTATTTCAAAACCATCACTGGTTCTAACCATAGTTTCTAAGCGAGTTCTACCATTTTCTGAAAGCTTATGACTGCTCATTAAAATACAATAGCTTTGATCGGCTCCTCTGCCAACTCTACCTCTTAGCTGATGTAGTTGTGATAAACCAAAACGTTCAGCACTTTCAATAATCATAACACTTGCATTAGGGACGTTTACTCCAACTTCAATTACGGTTGTGGCGACCATAATATTTGTTTCACCTTTTATAAAACGATTCATTTCGTATTCTTTATCTTGAGATTTCATCTTTCCATGTACGATGGAAATTTGATATCTTGGTCCCGAACCATCGGGAGGAAATTCTCTCGAAATACTTTCGTAACCATCCATCAAATCTTTGTAATCTAATGCTTCCGATTCTTGTATTAATGGGTACACAATATAGACCTGTCTGCCCTTAGAAATTTCATCTTTTATAAACCTAAAAACACGCAGTCTATTGGAGTCAAAACGATGAACAGTTTTGATGGTTTTTCTACCTGGAGGAAGCTCATCAATTATCGAGATATCTAGGTCTCCATAAACGCTCATTGCGAGGGTTCGAGGAATGGGTGTTGCGGTCATTACCAAGACGTGTGGAGGGAACTTGTTTTTATGCCATAACTTACTTCGCTGTGCAACTCCAAAACGATGTTGTTCGTCTATAATTGCAAGTCCTAAGTTCTTAAATTTTACCTTATCTTCGAGCAGTGCATGGGTGCCAATTAGGATATTTATTTCTCCATTTTCGAGTTTTTCGTGTATAATTCTTCTATCTGAAGCTTTAGTTGAGCCAGTTAATAAATAAATACTGA
>JASFZG010000066.1:0-5768 GCA_046055745.1 Flavobacteriaceae bacterium
AGATTGTGTAGGAGAAAAAGCGGAAGCAGCAGTAGCAGAATTAAAAAATGGAGAAATCCTTTTATTAGAAAATCTACGTTTTCATAAAGAAGAAAAAGCGGGAGATAAAGCCTTTGCAGAACAACTTTCAAAATTAGGAGATATTTATGTAAATGATGCCTTCGGAACCGCCCATAGAGCACACGCATCTACTACAGTTATTGCTGATTATTTTCCAGAAAACAAATGTTTTGGATTGTTATTAGCTTCCGAAATTGAACATATTGAAAAGGTTTTAAAGCATTCTGTAAAGCCTGTAACAGCAATAATCGGGGGTGCCAAAGTATCTTCGAAAATCACCATAATTGAAAATATTTTAGACAAAGTAGATCATCTTATTATTGGTGGCGGAATGGCATTTACTTTCATTAAAGCCCAAGGTGGAAAAATTGGAAATTCACTAGTTGAAGATGACAAACAAGAATTGGCTTTATCTATTTTAAAACAAGCAAAAGAAAAAAACGTAACAATACATTTACCAGTAGATGCGATTGTTGCAGATGCTTTTTCTGAAGATGCCAATACTAAAACCGAAGCAATTAATGCTATATCTGATGGCTGGATGGGATTGGACACTGGCCCTGAAACCAACCAACTTTTTGCAGAGGTAATATTAAATTCAAAAACCATTTTATGGAACGGCCCTGTAGGTGTTTTTGAAATAGAGAAATTTGCAAAAGGAACGATTTCCCTCGGAAATGCAATCGCAGAAGCAACCGAAAATGGAACTTTTTCATTAGTAGGAGGAGGTGATTCAGTAGCAGCCGTAAAGCAATTTAATCTAAGCGACAAAGTAAGTTATGTTTCTACTGGTGGTGGTGCCATGTTAGAAATGTTAGAAGGTAAAACATTGCCTGGTATTGAGGCTATGTTGAAGTAGATTTTTAGTGACGGGGTGACTCAAAGTCACCCCGTCACTAGATAAAAGTTAAAATATTTGCCCTTTCTTGCTATTTTCCTACATTTAGCAAAATTTTAAAATCAATAACACGTTCAAGTTATATGAAGTACTATAAATATTCCCAAATTCTTTTTATATTTCTTTTTTTGATTAGTGTAACTACTGCTTTTTCACAAGAAGAAATAACGGTAGCCGATACTGTTTCTTTGGTTAAAGCAACATTACCACAAAAAACAATTCAGATTAACGATACAATTATCACTCAAAAACCGGAAGGTGATTTTAGTTCCCCAGTAGTACATACGATTACTAAAGATTCATTAGTGTTTGATCTTCAAGATCATGCTATTGCTAAAAAAGCAGATAGTTTATGGATGGAAGAACTTTTTAGCGCTAGCTTATTTGATGAAATTTATAATGAAATTGCAAGCGAAACTTACGAAGAAGTTGAATACAAAGAGTTACCAACAGATACCTTAAAAAAACGTCTCGAAGCTTTAAACGCAAGAACTCCTTTTAATGTAGAATACAACCCTTCTCTAGAAAATGTTATCAAGCGTTATTTAAAAAATAGAAGAAAATCTCTTGCCAAATTAATGGTATTGAGTGAATATTATTTTCCGATGTTTGAACAGGAATTGGACAAACATAATCTTCCTTTAGAAATTAAATATTTAGCTATTGTAGAATCTGCTTTAAATCCAACAGCACAGTCTAGAGTTGGTGCAAAAGGGCTTTGGCAGTTTATGTTTACTACAGGAAAACATTTTGGATTGGAAGTAAGTTCCTATGTAGATGAACGAGCAGATCCAGAACGTTCTACTGAAGCTGCCAGCAAATATTTAAAGAGTTTACATAGAAGTTTTAACGATTGGGATTTGGCATTAGCCGCGTATAATTCGGGACCAGGAAATGTTTCAAAAGCTATTAGAAGATCAGGAGGAGAAACCAATTATTGGAAAATTAGAAATCGATTACCAAGAGAAACTGCGGGTTATGTTCCTGCATTTTTAGCAACGATGTATATTTTTGAATATGCAGAGGAACATGGTTTCAAAAAAAATGCACCACAATTTCATCATATTGCAACCGATACGGTTCACGTGAAACGATTAATAACCTTAGAGCAAGTTGCAAAAGTGACCAATATTCCTTTAGCTGAAGTAAAGTTTTTAAACCCTTCCTATAAAGTAGGAATCATTCCTTTTGTAAAAGAAAAAAATTACAGCTTACGTTTACCCGTGGAAGCCATCGGAAAATTTGTAGCAAACGAAGAAGCTATTTATGCTTTTGCTCAAGAGGAAATAAAAAATAGAGAAATACCTTTACCAAAATATATAGAGCAACCTGATAGAATTCGTTATCGTGTAAAAAGTGGTGATTATTTAGGAAGAATAGCAAAACGTTATGGAGTGGGTGTAAGTCAGATTAAAAAATGGAACGGACTTAAAAGTGATAACTTAAGAGTAGGACAACGACTTACTATCTATCCTAGAAAAATGGCTATTCCATCTAATAAACCCAGTGTTGCAAAAACCACTTCAAAAGAAAATGTAAAGACTTATACCGTTAAAAATGGGGACTCACTTTGGAGCATTTCTAAAAAATTTCCGGGAGTTACTATCGAGAATATTAAAAAATGGAACGATATTAGCAGTAGCAAATTAAAACCTGGAATGAAGCTTAGAGTTTCGAAAGGGTAATTCCTTTAAATTATTAAAAAATGAGATTTTTTTCTATTGCAATCGTATCAATATTATTGTTGTTTTCTTGTAATACAAACGACAGTAAAAAAAGTAATTACCGTCAACATTCTGTTGGAAATATTAAATCTCTTCAAGTTTTAATAACCGATGAACTTTGGAATGATAGTGTAGGAGAAGAAATTAGAAATTATTTTGCAGGTCAAACCGAAGGACTTCCACAAGAAGAGCCTTTATTTTCTATAAACCAAATGGATCCTTCTACATTTAGTGGTTTTATTAAGAGTAATCGATTATTTTTGCACGTAACCATTGGAGCTGAAGATAAGGTAACTATAGCAAAAGACCCTTATGCACGACCACAAACAGGAGCGATAATTACTTCCACCACAAAAGAAGGGTTGGTTAAATTAATTGCACAAAATCAAGAAAAAATAATTGCTGCTTTCCATAAGTCTGAAATTAAAGAACGCCAAAGAAGAACTTCAAAATCTGTTAAAAAGATAGATTCTCTTAAAGAACGGTTTGGTTTAAGTATTAAAATGTCTTCAGCGTATAGAACGGCACATAAAGGTGAAGATTTTTATTGGCTTCGGAAGGATTTAAAGAAAACAGGATCAACTAACATACTTATTTACGAGGTGCCATTAAGCACAATAACTAATGATAGTCTTGCTTTAGGAGAAATATTAAAGATGAGAGATTCTATAGGAGGAAATTTATTACCTGTAGAAGACAATGGGAAATTTGGAACAGATTATGATTATTCCCCTAATTTCTACGGAATTGAATTGGACGGAAAATTTACCTACTTAACCAAAGGCGTTTGGGATGTAAAAGGAGAATTTATGGCAGGACCATTTATTAATTATACAGTAAGAGATGAAAAAAACAATCGATATTTAATCATTGAAGGTTTCACTTTTGCTCCATCGGAACGAAAACGAAACCTTCAGTTTGAGTTAGAATCTATAATTTTATCGGCAAAAATAGATTAACAATTTATTTTTTATCGTCTATTTTATTGTCATCGTCAGACTCATCTTTAGAAGCTTCTTTAAATTCTTTAAGACCACTACCTAAACCGCGCATTAATTCTGGTATTTTTCTTCCACCAAACAACAATAAAACCACCACAACAATTAATACTATTTGTGGCCATCCAATAACTAAAGGTAACATTAGTAAGTTCATTTTAAATAGATTTATAGTGCAAATGTAGTAAGAAATCATTAGAATTATCGTTTTCAATTTAACTTTAGCTATTAGAAATTTCTTTGTTTTATATTTGCTATAAGGAAGTATCCATAATGAAAAAAGAAAAACGATCAAAAAAGATTAAACATAAGCTACTTAATAAGTATCGCTTAGTTGTATTAAATGAAGATACTTTTGAAGAAAGATTTACATTTAAACTCAACCGACTTAATGTTTTTGTATTTAGTATAATCTCTGCATTACTCTTAATTACTGCTACTACCGTATTTATAGCTTTTACTCCTTTACGCGAGTATATTCCTGGTTATTCTTCGGTTTCATTAAAGAAAAAAGCAACACGATTAGCCTATAAAACAGACTCATTACAACAAGTGATTAATATTAATGAGCAGTATTATAAATCTATAAAAAAAGTCCTTTCAGGAGATGTAAAAACGATAAAATTTAATAAAGATTCTATCATTGAAGCTGCTGAATTAGATAGGTCTAAATTAAACTTAAGCCCTTCAAAAGAAGATTCCTTATTACGAGAAAAGGTTTCGATGGAAGACAAATACAATCCTCTTATAAATAACTCTGAAATAAATTTTGTGTTATTTCCACCAGTAAAAGGAACGATTTCGGATGGTTTTAATGCCAAAGAAAAACACTATGCGGTAGATGTTGTCACCCCTAAAGATGCTCCAGTGAAGGCCACAGCTGATGGAACGGTTATTTTTTCTGAATGGACTGCCGAAACAGGTTATGTGATTATTATAGAACATACAAATAATCTTATTTCTGCTTATAAACACAATTCATTGCTTTTAAAAAGGCAAGGAGAATTAGTGAAAGCCGGTGAAGTAATTGCAAAAGCAGGAAATACAGGTGAATTATCTACAGGACCACACCTTCATTTTGAATTATGGAGTGACGGTTACCCAATTGATCCAATAGATTTTATAGATTTTGAGTAGAAATGATTTAGAATTTAATTTTTGGAATTAATAAAATATGTTTATAAAAAAAATAGGTGCAAAAATATTAGCAAAAAAGGCTTATAAAAGTATTCAGAAATGGGCTTCAAACCCTATTGAAACGCAAGAAAAAATATTTCAATCTTTAATTTCTGAAGCTAAAAATACTTCCTTCGGAAAAGATCATCAATTCCATCAAATTTCTACTTATAAAGACTTTGTAAAACAAGTGCCAGTAAGAGACTATGAAGCTTTAAAACCCTATTTTGAACGTGTTGCTAAAGGAGAAGAAAATGTACTTTGGAAAGGAAAACCCACTTACATTGCAAAAACTTCTGGCACCACTTCTGGCGCAAAATATATTCCGATTACAAAAGAGTCCATGCCTTTTCATATTGAAGGTGCAAAAAATGCTTTGTTTTGCTATATTCATGAAACTAAAAACGCTGATTTTGTAAACGGAAAAATGATCTTTCTTCAAGGAAGTCCAGTATTAGAAGTCATCAACGGAATTAATATAGGAAGACTCTCAGGGATTGTTGCTCATTTTGTTCCTAAATACCTTCAGAAAAACAGATTACCAAGTTTAGAAACTAATTGTATTGACGATTGGGAAACGAAAGTAGATGCTATTGTAGAAGAAACCAAAAATGAGAATATGACTTTAATTAGTGGTATTCCGTCTTGGGTACAAATGTATTTTGAGCGGTTACGAGCGGCCACAAATAAAAATGTTGGCAATCTATTTCCAAACTTCAATTTGTTTGTTTATGGAGGCGTAAATTACGAACCCTACCGAGCAAAATTTGAAGAAATGATTGGTAGAAGAGTCGATAGCATTGAGTTGTACCCAGCATCGGAAGGATTTTTTGCTTTTCAAGATACTCAAACCGAAAAAGGAATGTTACTTCTTTTAAATTCAGGTATTTTTTACGAGTTTATTGAAGCTTC
>JASFZG010000067.1:0-7426 GCA_046055745.1 Flavobacteriaceae bacterium
AATAGTATTCCTGTAACTAAATTTCTTTCTGAAGAAAGACTAACACAAGTTTTAGAAGATACTAAAGTAGGAGGAGGAACTCTTACTAAATTATTAGGAACTTCTGCTTGGTACGCACCAGGTGCAGCAGTTTCAGGCTTGGTTCAGGCAATTGCAAACGATCAACATAAAATGTTCCCTTGTTCTACATTATTAGAAGGAGAGTATGGTTTAGACGATATTTGTATTGGTGTACCAGTAGTGTTAGGTCGAAACGGAATTGAAAAAATCGTTGAATTAGAACTAACAGATGCTGAAAAAGAACATATGTTAACAAGTTCTGTTGGAGTAAGAAAAACCAATGGCTTATTAGATATTTAGTTTTCAAATATTTAAAATAGATATTTATATAAAGACTGCAGAAATGCGGTCTTTATTTTTTATATTTGGCGAATGAAAACGAGATGGTACTTCGGTACATTTATATTTTTACTTTCCTTGTTTGTTGTTAATCAGCAGCAAATTTCTATTCCAAATCAAGAAATTGTAGTTCAGTTTTCAAGTGATGAGGTAACACTTCTTGAAACCCAAAACACGATTGCTATTGTAAAAAAGCAATTGCAAGAAGCGGGTGTTGAGAAAATCAAAGTTCAAAAGGGAGAAAATGGAGAACTAAAAATCTCATACTTCAGTACTATTGATATTGTTTCGATAAAGAAAATATTATCTGAAGAGAATGATATTGACCTTGGAATTACTTCAGTTTTTAATAAGGAAAAATCCAACAATTCCAATAAAGATTCAGATAGTTATAAGTTAGATGTATATGAAATTCAAAAAGGCGACGATCTAGATCTAGAAAATAATGGATTCGCTGTTGAATTAAAATCTAATAACGATCGGTTTTTCAGCTTAGAAGTATATTTCATTAATACTGAAATAGATATTTCTAAAATCAGTAAAGACGAAAAAGTAGCTTATAAAATACATAGGTACCTTCCTGTAGTAAAAAATAATTCTTTACACATTATTCCAGAAGTTAGGGCAGGCCCTACAGTAAGATTATTAACTTAAACAGCTTGATTATTTTCATAAGTAAGCTGAAAAAAATCACATTTAAAATCATAAATAATAATTGTCAAGTTATAGGGTAAACTCTATATTTGCCCACCCTAAATTCCGAAGCTTCGGAACAGGAAATAATTGACTAATAAAAATATAACATAATGCAAAACAAAGGATTAATTAAAGTGTTTGCGATATTGTTTGGTTTGGTAAGTTTGTACCAATTATCATTTACATATATCTCAAATAATGTTGAAGATGAGGCAAGAGCATTTGCAAATGCAAAATACCCTGAAACAGAGCCTATTAAAAGAAATGTAGCTGAAGCTAGTTACCTTGATTCTATAGGTAATGTTCCTGTAATCTTAGGAATAGATTACAATACTGCTAAAGAAAAAGAGCTTAATAAAGGGCTGGATTTAAAAGGTGGTATTAATGTTATCCTTCAGGTTTCAGTAAATGACATCTTAAAAGGATTAGCAAATAATACAAAAGACGCAGCGTTTAATCAAGCGTTAAAAGATGCATTTGTACTTCAAAGAGAATCACAAGATACCTATTTAGAATCTTTCTTTCAGGCTTTTGAAGATCTTCCAGGTGATAATAATTTAGCATCTCCAGATATTTTCTTCAATAAAAATTTAGAAGATGATATTACAAGTTCTGAAATGCCTAATAAAGAAGTTCAGTCAGTTATAGAGCGTAAAATCGATGAGTCTATTACTGCGGCTTTTGAAGTATTAAGAAAACGTATTGATAAATTTGGAGTAACACAACCTAATATCCAACGTATTGGAAAATCAGCTCGTATTTTAGTAGAATTACCTGGAGCAAAAGATGTAGAGCGTGTTAAAAAACTATTACAAAGTACTGCTCAATTAGAGTTTTGGAGTGTTTATAAAATTGAAGAGTTACAAGGTTTTTTACTTGCTGCAGATGCAAAAATAGCTGAACTTACTAAAAAAGAGGACCCTGCTGTTAAAGAAGAAGTAAAAGATTCTACAGATACAGAAGGTAATATTGTTGATGACCTTATTGGAGGTGATGATGTAAATGAATCAATTGATGAAGCAGGAAAAGATAGACCTTTTTTAAGTAAAATGATTTTCCCTGGTCAAGCAGGAAGACCAGAATTAG
Organism: Flavobacteriaceae bacterium; assembly: GCA_046055745.1. Taxonomy (GTDB): domain Bacteria; phylum Bacteroidota; class Bacteroidia; order Flavobacteriales; family Flavobacteriaceae; genus Marifrigoribacter. The sequence continues at coordinate 2,182 of JASFZG010000067.1, forward strand.
GAACTTTTAGATTAAAAGATACCGCAGCAATTGATGGGTATTTCAGAATGCCTCAAGTTAGAGCGTTATTAAGTAATGAACAACGAAATACAAAATTTGTTTGGGGAATTGCTGAAGAAAATAAAGAATTAGGAGAAGAAGTAATCACACTTTACGCTATTAAAGGTAATAGAGAAATGACACCACCTTTAGCTGGAGGAGTTGTTGTAGATGCGGTTCAAACATACGATCAATTAGGTAGAGTAGTTGTAAGTATGCAGATGAATGCTCGTGGAGCTAGAGTTTGGGAACAAATGACAGGAGAAGCCTATAATAACCAATCGCAAATTGCAGTTGTTTTAGATGATATTGTTTACTCTGCGCCAGGTGTAACAACGGGCCCAATTGCTGGAGGTCGTAGTCAGATTTCTGGGGATTTTACAATTTTAGAAGGACAAGATTTAGCAAACGTTTTAAGAGCTGGTAAATTACCTGCATCTGCTGAGATTATTCAAGGAGAGGTTGTAGGCCCAACGTTAGGTCAAGAAGCGATTGACTCAGGGATTTTCTCTTTTGCATTGGCATTAGCCTTTGTGTTGATTTGGATGGTTTTCTACTATGGTAAAGCAGGAGCATTTGCAGATGTTGCCTTGGTAGTAAACATATTATTTATCTTCGGAATATTAGCAGGACTTGGAGCGGTATTAACACTTCCTGGAATTGCAGGTATTATCTTAACAATCGGTATGTCGGTGGATGCCAACGTACTTATTTTTGAACGTATTAAAGAAGAACTTGCCAAAGGAAAAGCACAGAAAGATGCAATTAACGATGGATTTAGCAATGCATTATCTTCAATCTTAGATGCGAATATTACAACAGGTCTTACGGGTGCTATCTTATTTTTCTTTGGAACAGGTCCAATTCAAGGATTTGCAACAACCTTATTAATAGGTATTGGAACTTCGTTATTTACAGCAATTTTTATTACTAGATTGTTTATTGATAGTTATACAAAAAATGGGAAACCATTACCTTGTACAACTTCTATGACTAAAAATATTCTTAGAAAAAATAATTTTGATTTCCTAAGAAAAAGAAAAATCGCTTACGTATTCTCAGGAGTATTAATCGTAATTAGTTTAGGATCATTATTTACAGTTGGTCTTAATCAAGGAGTTGATTTTGTGGGAGGAAGAACCTATACAGTTCGTTTTGATAGAGATGTTGATGCCAATCAAGTGAAAGCAGATATGGTTGAGATATTTGGTTCAGCGGAAGCAAAAACTTATGGAGGAAACAATCAGTTAAAAATTACTACTAAATATAAAGTTGATGAAACAGGAACTGAAGTAGATGAAGAAATCGAACATATGATGTTTGATGGATTAAAATCTAATCTTCCTGATGGATTTACTTACAATCAGTTTATTGATGATTATGAGCATAAAGTTGCTGGTAGAATGGAATCTTACAAAGTAAGTCCAACAATTGCAGACGATATTAAAAAGGCATCATTCTTTGTAGTAATGGCTTCGTTAATTGTGGTGTTCCTTTATATTTTATTCCGATTTAAGAAATGGCAATTTAGTTTAGGTGCTGTTGTTGCGGTTTTCCACGATGTTTTAATCGTGCTTGGAATCTTCTCATTAACATATCGATTTATGCCATTTAATATGGAAATTGATCAATCATTTATCGCAGCGATTCTAACCGTTATTGGTTACTCTCTGAATGATACCGTGGTTGTATTTGACCGTATTCGTGAGTATTTTAATGAGCATTCAACTTGGAAAATGTCAAGAGTAATTGACTCAGCATTAAATAGTACTTTAAGTCGTACGTTAAATACTTCATTAACAACATTAATCGTATTGTTATCGATATTTATCTTTGGAGCAGAGTCTATTAGAGGATTAATATTTGCGTTAATCATTGGTGTGGTAGTTGGAACATATTCATCTCTATTTATAGCAACTCCTATTTTCTTTGATACTGTTAAGAAAAGAGGAATTGATTTAGCAGATAAAGTTGAAGAAGAAATAGAAAAAGGAGCGGTTAAATAATCTACTCTTTTCTAGAAATAAGAAAACCATCTTTATTAATTTAAAGATGGTTTTTTTTATGAAGTAAAATGAATGATGTTTAAATTAATGTGAAAAAGATTGCCCTGAAAATATAGCAGGTAAACTTTAAAATATAACAAATTTAATTTCGTTTTTCGAAGAATATATCTCCAACCTCAAGTCCCCAAACATCAGAAAGTCCAGCATTCACTTCTAGCACATATAAAACTGGAGCATTGGAAGGAAGTGAAGTTTTGTCGTAAGGTTTTGCGTTTTTCTGGATACTAACAATTTCCTTTTTCTTATTGAAGTAAATAATGTCTAGAGGAAATTCTGTGTTTTTCATATAAAATGAACGAGGTTGTTCATTCTTAAAAATAAAAAGCATCGACTGATTGTCCTTCATAGAATGGCGATACATTAAACCTGTTTGCGTTTCGTATTCGGTTTCAGCAATTTCTAAATCTAGAATTTTAATTACCGAATCGGTTTTTGCTTTTACAAGTTTAATTCCCCCTTCTTTAGTAAAAGTAATTTCTTTAGTGATAGATTTGGTTGATTTCACTTCTTCTTTACAATTAATAAAGAATAGAGAAGAACCTATTATAGCGATGGTAAAAAGTGCTTTTTTCATTAGTCAATCATTCTTTTAGAGGAAGCTGCCATTAAGTAAATTCCAATAATTACAAACGGTATGCTTAACCATTGTCCTGTGTTTAAAGCCCAATCTGCTCTTTCGTCTACTTGTGCTTCTTTTACAAACTCCACGAAGAAACGTACCGTCCAAAGCATTACTAAAAATGCGCCAAGTAGATAACCCATTTGTTTACTTTTATTGGTTTTCCAATATAAATAATAGAGTGTTACAAAAACAAAAATGTAACAAAACGATTCGTATAATTGAGCTGGATGTCTTGGAAAATCTTCTCCTAGTTGTTTAAAAACAACACCAAAATCGCTATTAGTTGCTTTTCCGATGATTTCAGAATTAATAAAATTTCCAATTCTAACAAAAACAGCACCACTTGCAACAGCAATAACAATTCTATCAAGTACCCAAAGTATAGGTTTTTTAATTACCTTTTTACTATAAAAATACATAGCAATAATAATTCCGATGGCAGCACCGTGACTTGCCAAACCTTGAAACCCAGTAAACTGAAATTCGGGAACTGTTCTAAACGGAAGAAAAACTGATAAGAAATCTTCTTTAAATAATTCGGGTTGGTAAAAAATTACGTGTCCTAAACGTGCACCTAATAAAGTTGCAAGCACAACATAGATAAAAAGACTATCTAATTTATCATCGGTTTGCTCTTCGTTTTTAAATATTTTTTTAGTGATTACCCAGCCTAAAGCAAAGGCGATCACAAACATTAAACTATAATAACGAACTAAGAAAAATCCTAAATCAATTCCTTTTGATGGGTCCCAAACAAAACTTAATGCTTGCATATTTTATTATTTATTTTATTATTTATTTTGAATTTCAACACTTTTCAAAATAGGATTGTAAATATATGAAAAGCACTACGTATAAAAAGAATTACTTTTCTTCTTTTTTAGGAACGGGATCATAACCTTCTCCGCCCCACGGATGGCAACTTCCAATACGTTTTATAGCTAACCAACCTCCCTTAAATAACCCATGTTTTTGAAGTGCCTCAATAGAATAATGAGAGCAAGTTGGATTGTACCTACAAGTGGAAGGGAGTATAGGAGAAATTATCAGTTGATAAACTCGTATTAATAATACAAATGGAAATGTTAGTATTTTTTTCAACATTACTTTTCAAAAAGCTCTTTTTTATTATACAATCGGCTCCGCTCGAGGAGACATTGTCTGGTCGAGCGCAGTCGAGCCTCTTTATTAATTATATACTTCGTCTACTTTCAGTATTCGTTTTCTGCTCAGTAGCTGAGCGAGGTCGAAGCTAATTCAATGAAAAACTAGTTCCGTCTTTACCATCTTTCAAATTAATTCCAGCATCTTTTAATTGATCTCGAATTAAATCGCTCGTTGCAAAATCTTTATTTGCTCTTGCTTGATTTCTTAATCCTATTAAAATTGAAACCGCTTCCGTTAATTTATCACCATCGTTATTTTGTCCTGCGGATGCATCTTCCAATCCTAATACTTCAAATATGAAATCGTGCATTGTTTTCTGAAGTGTTTCAATATCGCTTGAAGTTAAAGCAATCTTTCCTTCTTTAGCTGAATTAATTACTTTGGAAGCGTCAAACAATTGAGCAATTAACATCGGACTATTAAAGTCGTCGTTCATGGTGTCGTAACAAGATTGCTTCCATTTTGAAGTGTCAAATTCCGAGTTTTCGGAAGATTTAATTTCTGAAATCATTTTATAGGCTTCCATCATTCTATTAAACCCTTTTTCTGAAGCAACTAAAGCTTCATTTGAAAAATCTAAAATACTTCGGTAATTAGCTTGGTACATAAAAAACTTTGCAACCGTAGGCGAAAATGCTTTGCTTAAAATATCGTTCTTTCCTGAAAATAATTCATATGGTAAAATATTATTCCCTGTTGATTTCGCCATTTTCTTACCGTTTAAAGTAAGCATATTTGCGTGCATCCAATAGTTAACAGGATTGGTGTTCATGGCTGCTTCAGATTGAGCAATTTCACATTCGTGATGTGGGAATTTTAAATCCATTCCGCCACCATGAATATCAAAATGCTTTCCTAAATATTTCGTACTCATAGCAGTACACTCTAAATGCCACCCAGGAAAGCCATCGCTCCAAGGCGAAGGCCAGCGCATAATGTGTACAGGTTCTGCTTTTTTCCAAAGTGCAAAATCCTGAGGGTTTTTCTTATCGGATTGTCCATCTAAGTCGCGAGTATTTGCGATCATATCTTCGAGGTTTCTTCCGCTTAATTTTCCGTAATTATGAGTTTCATTAAATTTATGAACATCAAAATAAACAGAACCGTTTACTTCGTAGCCAAACCCTTCAGAAATAATTTTTTCAATAATCTGAATTTGTTCAATAATATGACCTGTTGCCGTTGGCTCGATACTTGGAGGTAAGGCATTAAATTGTGCCATTGTGGTATGAAAATCTACGGTGTATCGCTGAACGATTTCCATAGGTTCTACCATCTCTATTCGTGCTTTTTTGGCAATACGATCTTCACCGCTATCAGCATCATTTTCTAAATGACCAGCATCGGTAAT
>JASFZG010000068.1:0-13173 GCA_046055745.1 Flavobacteriaceae bacterium
TACTCCAGCAAATACTGAAAGTCCACCGTGCCCTTTTGCAATGTTATTAATTAATTCTTGAATCAATACTGTTTTACCTACACCGGCTCCACCAAATAAACCAATTTTACCACCTTTTGCATAAGGCTCAATAAGGTCAATTACTTTAATACCTGTAAAAAGCACTTCGGTTGAAGTGGAAAGGTCTTCAAATCTAGGTGCATCACGGTGAATTGGAAGTCCATTATCGCCCGTTTTTGGCAAATCACCAATTCCGTCAATAGAATCTCCAATTACATTAAAAAGACGACCATAAATATCATCACCAACTGGCATTTGAATAGCCGATCCGGTAGCAACTGCATCCACACCTCTACTTAATCCATCTGTAGTATCCATTGAAATTGTTCTCACGGTATTTTCACCAATATGAGATTGTACTTCAAGGATTAATAATCTTCCGTTATTATTTACTTCAAGTGAATCGTAAATTTTTGGAAGTTCTGAACCATTTGCAAATTCAACATCTACAACGGGTCCGATAATTTGTGCAACTTTACCTGTAACTTTTGACATTATTAACTGTTTATTTTTTAGTACTGTAAGGGATGAAAATCTCCCTTGTTTTAAACGGTGCAAAGATAGTTTTTTAAATTTAAAAATTACAAGCCTAATGCCTAAAATTTTATCCTAGATTAGTAAGGATATTTATAAAATTATTAAGCATAAAAAAACCGAAGCTGTTAACTTCGGTTTTTAAATTTTATATTCTTTTCTATTATAATCCTTCTGGGTAGATGGTTGTATAGTCATCTGCTCTTAGCAAAGAACTTGAAGCTTGAAAATTAGATCCATAAGTCACGTCAATAGCTTCCAACATTCTGTTTGCCATTAATGCATATCCTCTAGTTGTTAAATGAACACCATCTAAACTAACTAAACCTCCAAATACTAATTGAGTAGTCATGTTAAAGTTGTCGAATAATAACCCTCCATTTGAAGCTTCGTTTAATAATGATTTAAAGTCTACAAACGCTAACCCTTTTGCATTTGCTACTGCTTCAATTGTTGCATTGTAAGCATCTGTAGCAACCATAATTGATTGCTGCTCGTTAGGAGTTAAAACCCATTTATCTTCTAATGGTACAGAAACTCCATTGATAAATTGTGGATTTCCTCCAACAACAGTTCCAATGAAACTAGAACTTGGAAGTACCAATAAATCATCTGAAGTTGCCTGTCTGTAAGATGGCAATCCCAAAGCATTTAAATCTGTCAAATCTCCATCAACTAGTGTTACTGCATTTTGACCTGCAGAAAACACGATTGTTCTTGCTTCTCTTTCCGAAGAAGTAATTAATCCTGCTGCTTCAATTTGTAATAACCCTCCATTATATTGAGCAAAAGCTGCATTTAGTTGTGCTGCTGTAGCTGCGTCTAAAGGAACTGGGTTATAAGGTACTGTTGTGAAATGTGATAAGCTTGTAATATAAGGTACATTTGCCACCACACCTTTTGCTCCATTTGCAGTTAATGCATCTGTTATTGTTACAAATACCTGAGCAAAAACATTTGGATCGGTAATATCATTAGATCCATAAGTAGAAGGATCAAAATTTCCAGTTTGATCAACTCCAGATCCACCAGATATAGCATAGCTTAGTACATCGTTTCCTCCAATTTCTGACAAAGTGAAAAACGATCCACCTTGAGAAGTTGCATCTTCTAACATAGAAGCGTTTGAACTAGATGCCATTCTTGCATAATAAGGGTTAGCCAATCCTGCAGGAACACCTGCTACATTTCCATAACCATTTGCCAATAAGTGAAAACTTTTTGCTCCAGGCACACCCATATTATTGTAGGGGCCAGGAATTACGTTAGTTAATTCAGTTGTTGGTGTGTCGCTAATCATAGAAATTCCAGCTCCATCAAAATAAAGTCTTTGATTTAAAATCTGAACACCACCAAATGTCATACCACCAATGTTATCATTCATTAAAGGTTGTGTAAATTCTCCACCTCCAGCATTTGCAAAAGCTCCTGCTAAAAGATTTGGGAATGAATTTTCTTGACTTGCAACAAACAGGGCGCCATCGGTAAAACCTGCTGTAAAAGAGGCTCCTAAAGAAATAAAGTTAGAAAAATCTGCCGATCCTGAAGATAATGGAATTTCTTCTTCAACTGGAATATCATAATCCTCGCTGTCACAAGAAACTATTAAGGTAACAGCTAAAGCCATTAACCAAAAGTTTTTATATTTATTAAATATCATCATTTTATATTGTTTTATTTTTATTAATTATTGATAGTCCAAGAAATGAAATATTGTGACCCAATATTTCCAGTTCCTACAGCGCTTTGATACTCTGTTCCACCTAAGTTCGTAGCACCAACTTTAATAATAGATTTTAAAGAAGGCATACTGTAATTTAATTGTGCATCTACTACATAAGTTTCTGGCATAACAGCATTTGCTATACTTGATTCCCATAAATATTCACCTTTATAACGTCCGTCTATGTTGAATCCAAAGTTTTTAAATACTTCTGTGTTTCCTAAAGAAAGCTTAACTTGATGTGTTGGAGTATTAAAACCTGCACTAAAATCTGGATCTGAAGCTTGATCAAAATCAAACTCAGCATAGGTGTAGTTTAATCCAATTCTGAAGTTTTTAGCAAACTTAGTTGAAACGCCTACTACAGCACCGTACGATTTTACATCTGAATTTGAATTTGTATATAATTGGAAATTATCTGTGTTTCCAGAAACTAAATCTGCTATTCCTGAAGGATCAAAAGCGCTTCCAGAAATTGGGGTTACAACAATTTTTTGATTAATAAATCCATCATAAACATTATAATAAACATTAGCATCTACATTTATTGGTCCAATTTTACCACGGTATCCAATATCGAATGATTGTATTTTTTCTTGCTCTACCAAAGGAGTTATTACAGCTTCTAAAAGACTAGTGTCTCCAGTTGCAGCGAAAGCCTCAACAGATGTTCTTGTATAAGAATCAAAATAAGCATCACGACCTGTAAGTGGAGTTCCTGGTAATATACGATCTAAGTTTGCTGGTGCCGAACCAACTAAAATAGCTCTTCCAACATTAAAACCAATAAACAATGATTGTGTGTCTGGGTTTCTAAAGCCTGTTTGGTAAGAAGCTCTAAAGTTATGTTGTTTTCTGTCACCAGCAGAATAAGTTAATGATACTCTTGGTGAGTAGCTTGCATCAAAAAATTCATTTTTATCATATCTTATAGAAGCAGTAATTTTCATTCTTTCTTCATCCAAGAATTTTTTTGAACCTTGTAAGTAAGCACCATATTCATCGTAATCTATCGAACCATCATAATCTGTATAAATTGTTCCACCAGAATTTAATGAATATTGTTTGTAGTTTCCTCCAACCTGTAAGTCCATAAAGTCATTTAATAATCTTTTAAAATTATAATTTCCTTCTCCTACATATACTTTAGATTCATCAATAAATTTAGAACCTTTAGAAACATCAGATTCAGAAGTTACACGCTCAAAAGCTTCATTAAATTCTGGAGTTCCTGGTTTAAGAGTTATGTTGTCATCTGCAAAAGTTCTTGCACCTGCGTGAGCCTGTTCGCTTGTAGCACCTCCTAGAACTGCTTGTAAATATGCTCCTGCATAAGTACCAAACCATTCTTGTGCTCCAATTTTACTCATATTTATACCTGTAAAACGCATATCGTATGAGTTTCCTGCATTTTCATTAATTGTGTAACCTCTAATAAAGAAATCTTTACTTTTAATTTCCAACTTATGTTGTTGCATAATAAAGTTATCTAATTGATATCTATTTGCTCCTTGGTAAATAGTTCTACCAAAGCCTGCTTTAGAATTCCAAATTATTTCTAAATCACCACCTGTTGGTCTGTAGTTTAAAGAAACATCAAATTTTCCACTTTCAGCTCCGTAATCTGTAAGATCTTGTTCTCTGTAACCTGTTCTAGAAACATTGTCTTTAGGTATTAAATTACTTGAGCCAGCAGGTATTAATCCTTGAGCTTCTAGTGCTTGAGCTACTCCATTTAAATCGGTATCTAAGGCTCCTAAAGAAACTTCATCACCATAAATATTTAACCCGTCAAAAGCTGGTTGATTTGCATAAGGAACAATTTCATCTGGTAACCCTGCAGATCTAAGGTTGTATTGGTTAGTGTCTGTAGCATACCACTCTGTACCTTTTAAGTAAGAAAAAGATGCTTTTGCAGCAAATTTATCGCTAAATTTATGAGCAACTCTTACTCCAACATCGTAAAAATTATTATCTCCTGCTTCTTTTTGAGAAGTGATCCCTGTTTTTATATAAGCACTTACACCTTCATGATCAAAAGCACTTTTACTAGTCATAAATAATATTCCGTTAAATGCATTAGCACCATATAATGCAGAAGAAGCACCAGGTAATAACTCAACACTATTAACGTCAAGTTCGTTCATTCCTAAAAAATTACCTATAACAAAGTTCAATGCTGGCGAAGAATTATCCATTCCATCTACTAATTGAACAAATCGAGTATTTGCAAAAGTTGCAAAACCACGAGTATTTACAGAATTAAAAGTTAAACTTCCTTTATTAACATCAACACCTTTGAGGTTTTCTAAACTTGCGTAGAAATTTGGTGAAGTTGAATTTTGAATGTCTTTTACGCTAAGCCTTTCGATTGTCACAGGAGATTCTCTAACACTTTCTGGTGTTCTGGAAGCAGATACTACAATTTCATCTAATTCATCACCTTCATTTAAGGTAATTGTAAATGTTTGATTGTTTGAAGTTACCTCTTGAGTTGCGGATTGATATCCGATACTACTAAATTCTATTGAAAAAGGGGGGGTTTGATCAACTGTTAAGGTAAAGTTACCGTCAAAATCGGTGGCCGTACCTACACTTGTTCCGGCAACAATAACGTTAGCTCCTAAAACAGGTTCTGAATTTTGGTCTACAACATTCCCTGTTACAGTTGTTTGTGAAAAAGCTATGACGCTAAAACACATACAAAAAATTGTAATGATTGTCTTCATATTTATATTTGAATTGGTTTTAATGCCGAAATATACGGAAAAATAGTCTTAATAAAAGACTTGACAAATAAAAAAGAAGATTAAAATGATTTAAAAGATGAAATTGTATTTAATTACTCAACAGTTACGGCTTTTGCTAAATTTCTTGGTTGATCAACATTTCTACCCAACATCAATGCAATATGATAAGAAAGTAATTGCAATGGTATTGTTGTAACTAATGGTGATAATGTCTCAGGAGTGTTTGGGACTTCCATGATGTAATCTGCTAGTTCTCTTACAATTGTGTCGCCTTCTGTTACGACTGCAATGATTTTTCCCTTACGAGATTTAATTTCTTGGATGTTACTAACTACCTTTTCATAATGATTACTATTAACTGCTATTACAACAATAGGCATATGCTCATCTATTAATGCAATTGGTCCATGTTTCATTTCAGCAGCAGGATAACCTTCAGCATGTATATAGGATATTTCTTTTAATTTAAGTGCTCCTTCAAGGGCTACAGGGAAATTATAACCCCTTCCTAGATATAAAAAATTAGTTGCATCCTTGAATAGTTTTGCAATTTCTTCAATTTTTTCATTTTTTTCTAGAGCGCTACTTACTTTTGATGGAATTAAGTCTAATTCTCGTAAATGTACCATATAATCTCTTTTAGAAATTGTACCTTTAACTTTAGCAAGTTTTAACGCAATCATTGTTAAAACAGTAATTTGAGTAGTAAATGCTTTGGTTGAAGCAACTCCAATTTCTGGTCCAGCGTGGGTGTATGAACCACTATGTGTGGCTCTTGAAATTGTAGAACCAACTACATTACATATTCCATAAACAAATGCTCCTCTTTCTTTTGCTAATTTAATTGCAGCTAAAGTATCTGCTGTTTCTCCACTTTGAGAAATAGCAATAACAACATCATTTTCGGTAATTACGGGATTTCGATATCTAAATTCTGAAGCATATTCTACTTCAACTGGAATACGAGCCCAATCTTCAAAAATATATTCAGCAACAAGTCCAGCGTGCCATGAAGTCCCACATGCTACAATTATTATTCTGTCTGCATTGATAAATTTTTCTATGTGATTTTCAAGCCCTCCAAGTTTAATAATTCCCTTATTGGCAAGTAATCTTCCTCTGTAGGTGTCTTTTATTACTGAAGGTTGTTCGTAAATTTCCTTTAACATAAAATGGTCATAACCACCTTTTTCAATTTGCTCAATATTTAACTGAAGCTCTTGTATGTAAGGGGCAACTAAACTATCGTCTTTTACTTTTCGAATTTTTATTTCTCTTCCTAATCGGATAATTGCCATTTCTTCATCTTCCAAATAAATAGCATTATTAGTGTATTCAATAAATGGAGAGGCGTCACTTGCAACAAAAAACTCATCTTCACCTATACCAATTGCTAGGGGAGAACCTAATTTTGCAACAACAATTTCGTCTGGCTTGTTTTTGTCGAAAAGTGCAATTGCGTATGCTCCCACAACTTGGTTTAATGCGATTTGAACTGCTTTTCCAAGTTTTACATTTTCGTTTTTCTTTATATCTTCAATTAGATTTACTAAAACTTCAGTATCTGTGTCTGAATGAAAAATATATCCTCTATTAATTAACTCTTTTTTTATGGAAGCGTAATTTTCGATAATTCCGTTATGGATTATTACTAAATCGCCACTGTTGGAATAATGTGGGTGTGAATTTACATCGTTTGGAACTCCATGAGTTGCCCAACGTGTATGGCCAATTCCTAAACTCCCCTTAGTTTCCATTTCATTAGAAACTTTTTCTTCTAAATTTGCAACTTTTCCCTTTGTTTTGCAAAGCTGTATGTTTGTTCCGTCGTATAAAGCAATTCCAGCACTATCATAGCCTCTATACTCTAAACGTTTTAAGCCATTTAATATAATAGGATATGCTTTTCTTTTACCAATATATCCAACGATTCCGCACATAGGTTGTTTTTTAGTTGTTAGGGTCTATGTATTTTAATTCTAATCTTAATCTTTTTTCTTCATTAACGGTATTGTTACCATAAAAAACAGTTCCTTCTGGTGAAAAAACACTGCTAGATGGTACAACTTTTATTCTTGGGAGTTGAGTGTCTGGGTTAGTTAGACTGTCAATCACTTGAAATCCACTAATTAATACATTTTGACTTACTATTAATCCTAATGGGACATTAGTTGAATCTTTGTTAATTAAATTGCTTAAATGATTTGTAAGTCTGATTTTATAGAATTCTCCATTGCCATCACTATCTCTTTGCAATCTGCCTAGGTGATTTGTTATTGCGTCTACGGGCTCGCTTCCTGAAGTATTATCTAAAAAATAATCTGCTAAAATATTATTTGTTTCTAGATTGTAAATTATTAATCTTTCTGGTTCTGTTGAGCCTCCAGAAACTATATTTTGGTTTACATAAAATTTTAAATTAGCATCATTGATTATCCAATTTTTGTCTCTTAAGTCTTCTAATTCTGAAGGGGTTTCGTCATCTTCAAAATCATCTCCAAACAAATTAATAACAGTAAGTATCCCTTCTCCTCCTCTAACATATAATGTTTCTTCTCCCTGAGTTGTATTAGGGTTTTCAATTTGATTTAAAATACTAGATGGCACATTGTTGTCAAATGTATTAAGATCAACACCTCCAATATCTAATACATATGTTTCTTCAATTACATCGATTATTTCCTCGCCAGTCTCTTCGTCTAAAATTGGTTCACCTAGGTCGTCAACTTTTAGTCTATCAAAATTATAATTTAGTGTGATATTAGCTTTATCTGGATCGAAAATAAATAGATTTCCATCGTCTGTTGCAGATTCTATTTTGAAGTATATTCCTCTAAAATATTCTTTAAAATTATTGTTGTTATTTAAAACAGGTTCTTTTTCTTGATCTAATATTTTTTCTCTAAAGAAATCAAGAGGTAATTCTACTCGAATCCCAGGGCTAATAAAAGTTTTTACTTCATCTTCTCCTTCTCCTTCAGTTAGAACAAATCCTTCATTGCTAGGGATAAAGTCTTCAATAACTAATAATTCTTCTCCTAAAAAAGCTTCTATATCTGAGGCTTGATTTGAATAATAAGGTTGAGGGTCTTCAAAGTTAGAATTAGGATCGGAATCTCTTAAGAAAAAATTGGATTCAAATATTGAAAGCTTAACAGGAGTGTTTCCAAAAACTGAGTCTAACTCGTATGTTGGGTCTTCATCATCCTCGATAGTTGTCTCAATAAAATAAGGCAAGTATAAAATAACACTTTCTAGATTTATTATATGACCAACTGTATCTCCAAAAGTTGGATCTGTTTCTTCTAAAACTAATTGGGTTAAATAATTAACAGATGATTTTCCAAATACAGGATCGTTATAAACTCCAAGCTGATTTACTGGAAGTAAATTGGTTTGTACAGGATCTAGCTTTTTACTATAAGAAATTACAGTACTAGAATTATGAGTGGATGTTAATAGGTCTTCATTTCCAATAATATCCGTGCCTATAGTATTGAAAGCTTCATCACAAGATGCGATAGATATTATAAATAATAAAATTGCCCCAATTTTGGGCAGGGTACTTATGTTTTTCATGCTAATTTAAAATGTATGTATTATTGTAATACTTCTGTGAGGTAAAAATCTAAATACGCTTGAGAAAATTCTTCTTTTTTATGAAACTTTAACACAGGCATTTTAAAATTGTTAAGATATTCGGTAAGTTCTTCGGGGATTTCTTCAGAACCTAGAATAATTGCATCAGAATTTTTAATAGCCAATTTCATTAGATTATTATAATTAGGCTCTTTTAATTCTTCTAAATGCTCTTCAGAAATACCATCAAACATTATTTTTTTAGTAACGTTTTTGTTCAATTCACCACTAAACCCTTGTTTGTATAAAGAAGTTATTATTTTACTGTTTTCAAATAAAGGGTCTTTGTCGTAATATTTTCTTAAATAAAGAGGTAAAAATGAAGCTAACCAACCATGAACATGAATAATATCTGGAGACCAGTTTAATTTTTTAACGGTTTCAATTACTCCTTTTGCAAAGAAAATAGCTCTCTCATCGTTGTCGTCAAAAAAGTTTCCTTCTTCGTCTCCATAAGTAGCTTTTCGTTTAAAATATTCTTCATTATCAATAAAATAAACTTGCATCCGCTCTTTTGGTATGGAAGCTACTTTAATAATAAGAGGCATATCCATGTCGTTGATTACAAGATTCATACCTGATAATCTAATTACTTCATGAAGTTGATGTCTGCGTTCATTTATGTTTCCATAACGAGGCATAAATATTCTTATTTGACCTTTTTTGCTATTTACCAATCGAGGAGCTTCAAACGACATTGATGAAATCTCGGTCTCTGGTAGGTAAGGGATTACTTCAGAAGACACGTACAAGATTCTCTTATCTTTCATATAGTTTACTTTTTCGTATTGCTTTTAATAAAGCATGCAAAATTACGAAATTTTATGCAGATTGACTTTAATATATTATTTTTACTCGCTATAAATAATAAATATGAAAATCCATTATAACAGCTCTTCTTTACAAAAAGAGTTATTTCCTTTTTTAGAAGATTGTAAAAGTATTGGCTTTGTCCCAACTATGGGAGCATTACACGAAGGGCATATTGCTTTGGTAGAGCAAGCTTGTAATGAAAATGAATGCGTTGTGGTAAGTATTTTTGTTAATCCTACACAATTTAATAACGCTAAAGATCTTGATAAATACCCAAGAACTATTGATAATGATATTACATTATTAAATAAAGTAAAAGGTAAGATATTTGTTTTCTCTCCAAATGCATCTGAAATATATAGTGAGAATGTCACTTCAAAAGAATATAATTTTAATGGTATTGAAAATGAAATGGAAGGCAAACACCGAAAAGGTCATTTTGATGGTGTAGGAACGGTACTTGATTTATTGTTTAAAATAATAAAACCTAACAAAGCTTATTTTGGAGAAAAAGATTACCAACAATTACAGATTGTAAAAAAACTAGTTGAAATTGAATCTTTCCCAATTAATATTATTGGATGCCCAATAATTAGAGAGAAAAGCGGATTAGCTATGAGCTCTAGAAATAAACGTCTCACAGAAAAAGAGTTAAATGAAGCTACTTTAATTTTTAAAATTCTTTCTGAAGTAAAGAATAAATTTAATGAACTAACTCTAGTAGAATTGAACACTTTAGTTGAAGAAAAGTTTAAATTAAACCCTTTTTTAGAATTGGAATACTTTGAAATTGCAGATTCAGAATCATTAAAAACTGCTCATAAAAAACAGGTTGAGGTAAAGTATAGAGGCTTTATTGCAGCTTTTATTGGAGGAGTTAGACTCATAGATAATATCGCTTTAAATTAATACCTTTGCAGGATGCAAATACACGTAGTAAAATCTAAAATACATAGAGTTAAGGTAACAGGAGCAGACCTAAATTATATAGGAAGTATTACCATAGACGAAGATCTAATGGATGCAGCCAATATTATTGAAGGAGAAAAGGTTCAAATTGTTAATAATAATAATGGAGAACGTTTAGAAACTTATGCAATTCCGGGGCCTAGAAAAAGTGGTGAAATAACACTTAATGGTGCAGCAGCTAGAAAAGTTGCTCCAGGAGATGTGTTGATTTTAATCACCTATGCAATGATGTCTATTGAGGATGCTAAAATATTTAAACCTTCTTTAGTTTTTCCTAACGAAGACAACAACTTACTTTTTTAGTTTGAATAAACTGGTTATAAAAATTTTAAAATTTGCAATTCCTTTAGGGATTGGTGTGTTTTTAATCTATTATTCCTATTCAAAATTTACACCACAACAATTAGAGGAGATTTCTTTTTATTTTCAAAAAGCAAATTACCCTATTGTAGTGCTTTCAGTTTTATTTAGTTTATTAAGCCATATTTCTAGAGCTTATCGGTGGAGTTTTATGTTGGAACCCTTAGGCTACCAACCAAAAATGCTTAATAATTTAATGGCTGTCTATGTAGCTTATTTAATGAATCTTTTTATCCCAAAAAGCGGAGAATTGTCAAGAGCAGTAGTGATTAATAAATATGAAGGAATCCCTGTAGATAAAGCTATTGGGACAATAATTTCTGAAAGAGCTATAGATGTTATTTTCCTGTTTGGGTTTACTGCTGTTGCTTTGTTTTTGCAATTTGATGTATTGTATTCTTTCTTATCTGAAGCGATCAATCCTTCAAAATTGGTTTATGCCTTGATTGTTTTACTTGTTTTGGGTGTATTGTTTTTAATATTTTTAAAATATTCAAAATCAAAGCTTCAACAAAAATTGATGCAAATTGTATTAGGAGTCAAAGAAGGAGTATTTAGTGTTCTTAAAATGAAGAAAAAAGGAGCATATATTTTTCACTCTTTTTTAATATGGGGATTGTACTTACTATCTTTTTACACAGCGACCTTTGCATTAGAAGAAACATCGTTTATTTCATTAGGAACTTTAATTATCACCTTTGTAGTTGGTAGTTTCTCGTTTGCTTTCACCAATAGTGGTTTTGGTTCATATCCTTTTTTTGTAGCTGGAATTTTGGCCGTTTTTGGTATTCCTGAAACTGTAGGCACAGCCTTTGGTTGGATTGTTTGGTCTTCAAACATTGCTTCAATAATATTATTTGGAGGGCTCTCATTTTTATTTCTTCCTTTCTATAATAAAAATAGTTAGTATTATTTTTCACAATTGAAAATATAACATTTATAAAAATCGTTATCTTTCAACATTAAAATAATTAATATGAAAAAACTTGCTTTAATTGTATTGTGTTTGATGATTAATTTATCAGTATTTGCACAATCAAAAATCATTTATGAAGAAATTCAGTCTGTAAAATTAGATGCTTCTAGACGATTGAAAATTCAACTTCCTCGCGACTATGAAGAAAACACCAATAAAGTATATCCAATAATTTTGGTTTTTGATGCTAATTATTTATTTGAACCCGTTGCCGGTAATGTAGATTATTTTAGTTATTGGGAAGATATGCCAGAATCTATCGTAGTAGGTATTATGCAAGGAGACAGTCGTTATGATGATTGTAATTATGATAGCACTAATTTTATGCCAGCAGATTCTGGAGCAGATTTCTTTGAGTTTATAGGTTTAGAATTACTCCCGTATATTGATGAAAAATATAGAACAGCAAAATTTACAATCGCTATAGGTCATGATTTTACTGCAAATTTTATAAATTATTATATGTTTAAAGATCCGCCATTATTTAATGGTTATATGTCATTGAGCCCAGATTTAGCTCCTCTTTTAGATGAAAGATTACCAGAAAGAATTCCACACATTCAATCTAAAATATTTTACTATTTAGCTACAGGATCTGATGATATTAAAGATTTAAGAGAAATATCTGAAATGTTAGACGCCTCTTTAAAAGGACTAAAAAGCGATAATTTTGATTATAATTTTGATAATTTTGAAGGTGCTACTCATTACTCTTTGGTGGCTAGAGCTATCCCTTCAGCATTAGAGAAAATGTTTTCAGTTTATAGGCCTATAAGTAAAGAAGAATACACCGATGTATTACTGAAACTTGAGACGCCAATTTCTCAATATTTAATTGATAAATATAACACGATTGAAGACCTTTTTGGATTGACAAACCCAATTAGAGAAAACGATTTTATTGCTACTTGTAAAGCTGCTGAAAAAAGAAAACAATGGGAATCTTTAAGAGATATTGCTACCATGGCAAAAAAACAATATCCAGATACGGTACTAGGTGATTATTATTTAGGACGCTATTATGAAGAAGTTGGAGAACCTAAAAAAGCAATGCGAATTTTTCAAGGAGCTTACGACAAAGAGGAAGTAGAATTTATTACAATTGATTTGATGCTAGATAAGGCAGATCAAATAAAAATAGATTTCGGTTATTAAAAAACCAATTACTCCTGTCCAGGGAAAATATAAGTAATACTTCCCATTTGTGAAGGTTTGTTTTCATCTTTTGTAAAACGAGCTTTATTTGCATAATGAATTGCATTTTCAATTAAACAAACATTAGTAGTTGTTGAGGAGTTGGTATTTAACGATGCTAAAATTACTTTCCCTAAGGCGTCAACTTCAATATG
>JASFZG010000069.1:0-6109 GCA_046055745.1 Flavobacteriaceae bacterium
GAGTAGTAGCCTCAAGATCTCAAAAATAGATGCAGTGACTTTAACTATAGACCAATGGAATTTATCAGAAGATTAAGTAATTAAATCGATAAATTATTTAGCTTTAATTACAGATGCATACTCAAAGAAAACAGCAGGTAAATGTATCTGTAGGATGTTCTCTCAAAGCACTAGAAATAGCACTAAATAATTGAGTGTAGTAAAATATCCATTGATACATCGCTTAGATAGAGGCTTACAATATTGCTCTATGGATATCAAAAAATAATGAAACGCCATCATGTTAAGTATAGTATGACGGAAAAGTACGATCCTTAAAATACTATTGCAGAAAGGGTAAGTAGAGTCTTAAGACAGGAATTCGATATTGCTAGAAAGATTAAAAGCTTAAATTTTAAAAAGAAAACAATACAAATCAAAAAAAGCTGAACAATTACATCATTGTTCAGCTTTAATTAGTAAATTTAATCCTTTAACAACCTGTATCGATTATTCAGGACTAGACAAAAACAATAATATTTACCCTAAAGTAACTCTTGCAAAAGAAACAACTTCGTTTCCGTTAGCGGCTACATATTCAGCAACACTTTTCTTTTCGTCTTTAATAAAGTTTTGGTCTAAAAGACATTGTTCTTGGTCCAAAGTAGTATTATCAGAAATAAAACGTTCTAATTTTCCAGGAAGAATTTTATCCCAGATTTGTTCTGGTTTTCCTTCTGCTTTTAACTCATCTTGAATTCTTACTTTAGCAGCTTCAATCACCTCATCGGTTAATTGAGCTCTTGAAATATAAGTAGGAACATTGATTAGGTGTTTTCCTAAACGACCTCTTTCAATATTATCTTTTTCAATAACAGCAATTCTAGCTTCTGTTTCTGAAGCAATAAATGCAGGGTCAAAATCTTTATAAGATAATGTAGTTGCTCCCATTGAAGCTACTTGCATTGCAACGTCTTTAGCAACTTGTTCAGCATTATCTGAAGCATTTGCTAAACCAACTAAGGCAGCAATTTTATTTCCGTGAATATAAGATCCTACAAATGGAGCTGATAATTTTTTAAAGTCATTAATTTGAACTTTCTCACCAATTACACCAGTTTGCTCAATCATTTTTTCAGCAACTGTCATGCCACCAAAATCTGCATTTAAGAAAGATTCTTGGTCGCTATAGTTCATTGCTAATTCAGCTAATTGTTTTGCAAGAGCAACAAAATCGTCATTTTTACCAACGAAATCTGTTTCACATCCTAAAACAATTAAAGCACCTTCAGTTTTAGCATCGTTTACTACTGCGATTGCAGCACCTTCACTAGAATCTCTGTCGGCTCTTTTGTCAGCAACTTTTTGTCCTTTTTTACGAAGGATTGATACTGCGTCATCGTAGTTACCATCTGCTTCAACTAATGCATTTTTACAATCCATCATTCCTGCTCCGGTAGCATCTCTTAGTTTTTTTACGTCTGCGGCTGTTATTTTTGCCATGATATTTTAATTTATTTTGTTGTATTAAAAATAAAAGTCGTTAAAGTTATTTCTGAAAAGAATTAAACTAAAACGACCTTTGTATAAAATTTGTAATAATTTATTCTTCTTCCTTGCTTGCTGTTACTTCTTTAGCAGGAGCAGCAGGTTTTTCTGCAGCAGATACTCTTTTACGAGTAGCTTTCTTTTCTACAGGAGCAGCAGTTGCTTCTTCAGCAGCTTGTTTTTCTTTTCCGCTTTTTCTGTCAGAAAGACCTCCAATAATTGCATCAGAAACACTTGTCATAATCTTATCAATTGATTTTGAAGCATCATCATTAGATGGAATTACATAATCAATTACGTTAGGATCACTGTTAGTATCCACCATTGCGAAAATTGGAATCTTTAATTTTAAAGCTTCTTTTACAGCAATGTGCTCACGAGTTGTATCTACTACAAATAAAGCGCCAGGAAGACGAGTCATATCAGAAATAGAACCTAAGTTTTTCTCTAATTTTGCACGAGTACGATCTACTGCTAAACGTTCTTTTTTAGACAATGCGTTAAAAGTACCATCTTCTTTAGAACGGTCGATGGCAGACATTTTCTTAACCGCTTTACGAATAGTTACGAAGTTGGTTAACATTCCACCAGGCCATCTTTCAGTAATGTAAGGCATATTGGCTTTTCCAGCTTTTTCTGCTACGATGTCTTTAGCTTGTTTTTTAGTAGCTACGAAAAGGATTTTTCGTCCGCTAGCTGCTATTTTTTTCAAAGCTTCGTTTGCTTCGTCTAATTTTGCAGCAGTTTTGTAAAGGTTGATAATGTGGATTCCGTTACGCTCCATATAGATATACGGTGCCATATTAGGATTCCATTTTCTTGTTAGGTGACCAAAGTGTACACCTGCGTCAAGTAATTCTTTTACTTGTTCGTTGTTGTTTGCCATTTTTGTAATAGTTTACGTTCTTGTGTTATTATAGATAGCAACCTTCTCTATTGAAAGGGTTTAGATGCTAAACTAACTCTCCGTCTTTCGGAGTAACAGCGGTATTAAAATTGTTTGTCGAAAAATTTCGACGGATTTATATGAACTTAAATAAATTTGATTGGGCATTGTTAAAATGCCCAATCAAAAATGTATTGTTGCTAAGCATTGCCGAAACAAAATTGCTAAGCGCAGTCGAAATACTAACGTTTCGAGAATTGGAATTTCTTACGTGCTTTCTTCTGACCGAATTTCTTACGTTCAACCATTCTTGGATCTCTTGTTAGTAATCCTTCTGGTTTAAGTATTCCTCTGTTTTCGTCGTTTAACTCGCACATTGCACGAGAAATTGCTAAACGAATCGCTTCAGCTTGTCCAGTTGTTCCACCACCGTGTACATTTACAGTAATGTCGAAAGTTTTTAAGTTTTCAGTTAACGTTAATGGTTGCAATACTTTATATTGTAACGTACCTGTTGTAAAGTAATTTTCAAACTCACGTTTGTTAATAGTGATTTTTCCTTTACCTTTTGCTAAATACACACGTGCAACAGCATTTTTTCTTCTACCTATTTTATGTAAAACTTCCATTACTTGTTGTTGTTAAGGTTAATGCTTCTTGGTTTTTGAGCAACTTGTCCGTGCTCTGAACCAACATATACTTTTAGATTTCTGAAAATGGCTGCACCTAATTTATTTTTAGGTAACATTCCTTTTACAGATTTCTCCACAAGTCTTGTAGGGTCTTTATCAAACAACTCTCTTGATGTCAAGCTTCGTTGTCCTCCTGGGTAACCAGTGTGTCTTATGTAAGACTTGTTTTCCCATTTGTTTCCTGATAAAGTAACTTTTTCAGCGTTAATAATTACTACGTTATCTCCACAATCAACGTGAGGAGTGTAGTTAGGTTTGTGTTTGCCACGAAGTAATTTTGCTACTTCACTAGCAAGACGACCCAATGCTTGGCCGTCCGCATCTACCAATAACCACTCTTTGTTTACAGTGTTTTTGTTAGCAGATACTGTTTTGTAACTTAATGTATCCATTTAGTTCTTTGTCTTATTGTTAATAAATCATTGTATTGCCCAATTAAGAGCTTGGTTCCCAATAGCAATTAATGCTGTTTTGAGGGGTGCAAATGTAATACTATTATATAGAATTACAAATAGTTGCGGTTTTATTTTTCGTAAAGAAATTGATTTATATTTTAATAGTTAAAATTGAATTAAAAAGCGTCTTTTCTGTAACATTTTTAAGACCTTTATGTCTCTTATATAAATGTTACCATCGCAATGAAAAAACACCCCTTTTTATTATTGAGTTTGTTTATATCAATAATTGGAATTTCACAAGAATCCGGAAAAAATAAAGAACAACAAAAACCCCTTCAAAGAAATTATACAACCAATCATGTTGGTTCAAATGAAGCACCAAAAATTGATGCTATTTTTGATGAAGCAGTATGGAACACAGTTGAATGGACTTCAGATTTTATTCAAAACACTCCCGATAATGCTGCGGCACCGACCGAACAAACTAAATTTAAAATAGTATACGACGACAAAAATATTTATTTTGCTGTGGTAAGTTTTGATGTTGAACCTGATAAAATAGTAAGACGCCTTTCTAGAAGAGATGGATTTGAAGGTGACTATATTGAAGTGCATTTAGATAGTAATCACGATAAAAGAACTGCTTTTTCATTCACTATTACTGCCGCTGGTGTAAAAGGCGATGAATTTATATCAAATAATAATGACTTTGACGAAAGTTGGAATCCAATATGGTATGTGAAATCTAGAATTACCGAAGAAGGATGGGCAGCAGAATTCAGAATTCCACTTTCCCAATTACGCTTCGGAAATGATGCTGAACAAATTTGGGGTTTGCAGGTAATGCGAAGATATTTCAGAAAAGAAGAACGATCTTTATGGCAACACGTACTGCCAAATCCACCAGGATGGGTAAGTGAATATGGGGAGTTACGAGGTTTAAAAGGATTGAAGCCGCAAAAACAATTAGAAATTCAACCTTACGGATTGGCACAATTAGACACCTATCCAAAAGAAGAAGGAAACCCTTTTAGAGATGGAACCGATACCAAATTTGCTGCAGGATTAGATGCGAAAATTGGAATTACAAATGACCTAACGGTAGATTTAACTGTAAATCCAGATTTTGGACAAGTAGAGGCAGACCCAGGAGCCATTTCATTAGATGGGTTTGAAATATTTTTTCAAGAGCAACGTCCGTTTTTTGTAGAAAATAAAAATATTTTTGATTATGGAGTTGGTGGAGGACAAGACAATTTATTCTTTTCAAGAAGAATAGGAAGAAGCCCTCAAGGGTATTCAACCGCAGATTTTGAAAAAGGAGAATTTGAAGACATACCTAATAATACGACCATTTTAGGGGCTGCAAAATTTAGCGGAAAAACAAAAGATGGGTGGTCCATTGGAATTTTAGAAAGTGTAACAGCAAAAGAATACGCAAAAATTGAGTTAACTGAAGATCAATTTTTTTTAGATGAACTAGAAGCTTCAGGAAATAAAGGTGAAGAACGTGAAGAAATTGTAGAACCTTTAACAAATTATTTAGTAGCAAGGCTTCAGAAAGATTTTAATAATAATAACACCTATATAGGAGGAATATTCACTTCAGTAAATAGAAAATTAGAAGGAGATTTAGATTTTCTTCGCGAAAGTGCTTATACAGGAGGTATAGATTTTAAGCATAATTGGAACGACCGAAAGTATTATATAAAAGGAGATATTGTACTGAGTAAAGTTAATGGTAGTGAAGATGCTATTTTAAGAACACAAACCTCATTAACACATCTTTTTCAGAGAGTAGATGCCAGCCACGTTGAAGTAGACTCTACAAGAACGTCATTAAATGGAACGGGAGGAAGGATTGAAATTGGAAAACAAGGTGGAGGAAATTGGAGATACGAATTGGGAGGAGCTTGGCGTTCACCCGAATTAGAATTGAATGATATTGGATTCTTAAGACAAGCGGATGATATTCGACAATATGCAGAAGTTACTAGAGAATTTAATGTTCCGACTACTTGGTATCGAAGAGTAGAAATAGGATTTGAACAGTTTTCAACCTATGATTTTGAAGGAAATTATAACAGAATTCAATTTGAAATAAATGGAGAATTCAATTATAAAAATAACTGGTGGAGTGATACAGGTTTTGCCTACAAACCAAGAATCTACAGTAATACTGTTTTAAGAGGTGGTCCCCGTTGGAGATGGTCTGATGAGCATTTCTTTTTTATCTTTTCAGGAACAGATAGAACTAAAAAATTAAGTGGAACTTTAGGTTATATGCATTCTCAAGCTAATCAAAATAATTTCTCATTTACCCGCTACGTGGTTCGGTTAAATTACCAACCTTTAAATGCTTTAAGTCTATCTCTTTCGACAGAATATGCAGTTAATCCTAATAAAACTCAATATGTTACTCAACAGGATTTTGTTGAAACTACACGCTATATCACGAGTGGAATCGACCAAGAGACATTAAGTGCAACGCTCAGAATTAATTATACATTTAATCCAAATTTAACACTACAATATTACGGACAGCCATTTATTGCTCGTGGAAAATACAATGATTTTAATTATGTAAATGATGCTACTGCCGAAGA